>JAGGYX010000083.1 GCA_021162305.1 Thermoplasmata archaeon
AATGTATGCTACTCCATATAATAAACATTTTCATAACTTTTTAACAGATGATTCTGGAAAAGTCTGAGATGATATGTATGCATGAATTATTAAACAACCTTAAAAAGAAAATAGAAATCAATGATAAATTGTTGGAGATATTAATGCATAGTTTAAGAGAAATAATTGATTTTGCCAATTATTATGATATACCCCTGTATAAGTTACATACAATAGTGAAAAATCTTGATAAATACCAATGCTTTTAAGAGAGGAAGAAACCATAGCAGAAGAAAGTATGGGTTTCACAAAACAATGTTCTGTCTGTGGTAAACTAAATCCAGAAGATGCTAAATTCTGTGCTTATTGCGGGACAACATTGGATATTATCTCCCGATTTCGACAATCAGACAATAACACCCGAAACAACGACAGAACCATCCATTGCAAAGTAATGTATAAATAGTTCGCAATAAAAATGAAAATAGTTATTGCCTTTTCATATGATAAAAAGAGGTTTTTTATATTGTATGTGTTTTCCCAAACTTTTCTTTAGTTCCTTTACATTTCGTATCCCATCTCTGCAAGCTTTTCAGGAAGGTAAACATCGGTGACATAATCCAAGCCATATTTTGCTAAAGCTTGCTGCTCGGCCTTCTTTTTTATCTCTAATTGCAATTTTATTTCATTTATCCAGAATTCATCATGAAAGCGTGGGTCACTCAACTCTGAATTTAAAGCATCGATGTCTTCCTTTGTTAAGGCATCGGAAGGTAAGTCATAAGAAAGTATGTCAGAAGGCGTAACTCCCAAAAATTGGGCTGATGGCGTCGCCAGATATTCTGAAATATGGGCTGTTTTTATTGCTCCATAGGCAATGCTTGCAAAAATGCGATAGCTCCATGGGTCGCCATCTGTAAAAACTATTACTGGGAGATTTAATTCTTCGTTAAGTCTTTTTATAAAGCGACGGGTGCTTCTCGCTGGCTGCCCTTTTAAATGCACGAGTATGGCATTGCTTTTCTCATCAAATTCATTTTCTACAAGGCGGTCAAACATACCTCCTGTTTCTATTGCAATAACTTTATCGGCATTTGTCTCAATGAATTTTATTTTCTCCTTTTCAACGTTATATGGTATGCTGTAGCCACTATCTCCAACATCATCCTGACAATGAATGCGACGCTTCTCTCCTTTTCTGGTTACCTCCTCAATTACAATATCTCCAATAACTCGAGCGCCATCCTCTTCCGGACGCAATTTCAAATCCTCTCTAAGACGGCGAGTTAAAATTTCCAAATCTTCTGCAAGCTTATCTGATTCATCCTGGCTATGGAACTTTGCTTCCCCCCATCCTTCTGAAATATAATACAACTCTCTTAGAGTCGAGGTTTTACGTTGCTCAATCATCTGGCGTATGAAATCGAGAGTATAAACAGTTCTTAAAAGCATATATGCTCCAGCAAGCGTATTTGCAGCCCTCGTTATTTTCTGGCTTCCATATTTCCATACTCTGTAGCGCTCATCAAATTTTATATTGGATTTAGTTCGAGATGGAAGCTGTATCGAGGGCACTCTCGCATTTGCCAAATCCTCATAAATTTTTTCAGCTATTTTTTTCAATTCATTCAATGCATCCATCATTCTCCCTCCCATTTTTCTGCCCCAATAACATATACAGGGTTCAGTCCATCTATGTATAGGTTATTTTCATCAAGCTCGCTCTCTTTTTTCAATCTGAATACAAAGCTTTTCTTTTCTTTTGGATTTATATCGACATGCCACATTATGTAATTTTCCTCGATTCTCTCCGGCTCTGGTTCAACGCCATCTAAAAATTCTTTTCCAGGTATTTCTGCAAATAAATTAAATGAATGTTTTGTTTTTCTATAATTTGTTATGTTTATAATGCTTTTTACACTTCCATTATCTTCCTCAATCGCATCCTCTATCCATACAATGTTCATTATCTGCGTTATTATTTCATCCAAGCTTGGCTTTGGCTTTCCAACAATGCTTGAAACTTTCTCTGCTATTGCTGGAAGAATTTTTGTTATAAGCAGGAATTTGTCTTTTGCTTTAGCCTTTTTAGCCTTTTTGGAAAGATGTATCCTCATTTTTCTTGCGCATTGTTGCAACGATAGTCGTATCTCGTGTTCTATTTCCTCAATATGTGCTATTGCTTCTTTTGATTCTGAAAGGAACGGAACATTTACAGAGGCGATATGAACCAATATGATGGCTGGACCATAAGGCACGCCCCTCCCGCCTTTCTGCTCCAGCCCATAGCGACGCCAGTCAATATTTTTTATTGCCTCCGTAATCACGCAATTTCCCTCTTGGTAAAGCAATGGAACTTTGTTGGCAAATCGCAATATTTCAACTTTGCTGTCGCGGGGCAAATTTCCGCCATATACAATGCCAGTTTCCACTATAAAGGGAATGCCTGAAAAAACGCTTGGGGAGCGCATATCTGTAGAAATGAATTCTGGCGAGAGCTGCATTGTTTCCTTTCTCAAACCACGTTTAATCAAGTTTTTTCCTATCGGCGACAAACAATCTGTAGGAGGAGCTATGAATTTTATTTTTTTGAATGCATCGATTATTTTTTTCGCTTTTTCAACGCTTACCTCATATGGTGGCAAGTTTCCATCAACTCCAGCTATTTTCAATATTTCTTTTGCCTTCTGGCTGCTTATTGAAGAAAATTCTTTTGATAGAAAGCTACTTAATTTTTTGGCTTTAGTTTCCTTCAGCATTTTTAATAGAGTTCCGAGTTCAATTCCATTAGGATGTGGCTTTATTTCTCTTGGCTGCTTTGGTAGCTTATCAGAAATCCGCTCAAATATTATTTCATTTCCATCTGGTTCAATTAGCTTGATGAAAGCATGGGGATTAACTATTGCTGTGCTTCGTAAATATCCATATACAGATTGCTTCCTGTTTTTAACATATTTTCCTTTTATGTGAAATTCTACAAGTGTGCCAGATTTTTTATCCCAGTGAAGTATTTCCTCGCTAACAATATTTGGCATGTTTCTTTTTGTATCTATTAGCAGCTTGTATTTATGTGCAGGAAAACCAGAGCCAATTTTTGAAATAACAGTTATTGGCTTACCTGCTGTGAGCTGTGCATATAGAACGACAGCAGATATTCCAATACCCTGCTGCCCTCTCGACTGCTTAAGAGAATGAAAACGAGAGCCATATAATAAACGAGCAAAAACATGTGGTATCTGGCTTTTGACTATACCCGGCCCATTATCTTCGATGCTTATTTTATACTCATTCTCTCCTTCTTCTTCTATTTTCACAATTATATCTGGCAATATTCCTGCCTCCTCGCATGCATCTAAAGCATTGTCCACAGCTTCTTTAACGCTTGTTATCATTGCCTTTGTTAAATTATCAAAGCCCAGAATCTGCTTATTCCTTTCAAAGAATTCGGCTATTGAAATTTGTCTCTGTTTTTTTGCAAGCTCCTCAGCTATTGGCATTCGTAAATATATGCTCCATAAAATATAAGGTTTTTCTAATTGTGCCGCCAAGGCTGCACAGTAAAATAAATATATGATTTATACATTATTGACCCATGCAGGAGAATAAAAATATTAGGTACAGCACGATTTCGATACCAAAAGAATTGCACCAAGAAATAGAGGAGCTAATAACAAAAAATCCAGAACTTGGCTATTCGAGTGTGGCAGAGCTTTGCAAGGAAGCAATCAGGCTGAGGCTTTATGAGCTAAAAATGGAAGAAAGAGAGAACTATGTTAGCTCAAAGGAAATAGAAGAATTACTCATCCTCCTCGAAGAAAAGCTCGGGAGGAGATGAGATGGCAAAAATAGAAATAAAAATTGAAGGAGAGGACATTGAGGATATAATAAAAGAATTTGATAAAATTTTGGAAAGCAATAGAGAAGCTGTAAGAAAAATTTTGCGGATGCTGGCGGAGGAAGCCATAGAAGTCATAGAGGAGAGGAAAATCATTGATAGAGGAGCTGATATTTATATAAAATTGAATAGGGCAATAAACTGGCGATATAAACAGCAAAAATGATTATACAGTGTGCTGCCGATTTTCATGGGAGCGTTGAAAAATATAAAAAATTTTTTAATGCCGTCAAAAAAGAAGAACCAGATGTTATAATATTGCCTGGTGACCTTGGCAGCATAGATGAGAATTTATATGAAATTGATTGCCCAGCTTTTGCAGTCCATGGAAATATGGATGGATTGCTTTTTTTAAATAAAATAAAGATTGTGGATGAAAAATTATTTGATTTTAAAGGATACAAAATCCTTGGATTGGGCTGGAATTTTAAAGATTTTATTGATGAAAATGGAAAGAAGATAAGCATAAAAGAGGCTGATTTTGATATAATAATAAGTCATGCCCCGCCCTATAAAACAAAGGATAAAGCTTTTCTTGGAATGCATATTGGAAGCAAAAAATTAAGGAGAATAGTTGAGGAAAAAAATCCAGATTTTGTTCTATGTGGGCATGTTCATGAGGACCATGGCTATACATTGCTCAACGAAACAATAATTGTGAATTGCAGCATTGGGAAAAAAGGAAGCTATACCATAGTAGATACAGAAAATAAAAAAGTGAGAATGATTGGATATTAATCCAGAAGAGCAGCGTTTTCAAGCATCCCAACAAGTTTTGAGGAAAATCTCGCCAGCGGGGCGCCATCTATTATGTCGTGGTCAACGCTTATGAGGAAACGTAAAAAGTCTCTTTCTTCCATACTTTCTCCTCTTTTTACAACCTTCT
>JAGGYX010000005.1 GCA_021162305.1 Thermoplasmata archaeon
CCAAACCATTATGGCATTTTGTGGTATACAAAACAGCCAAAAGGATTCAAGTTTTATGATATTCGTGGAATGCATCCAAGATGTAGAAAGTGTGAGATCATTCTACAAGATTATGGGGGGAAGAAAAATCAAATGCACCCATATGGACCATTAATTTCAGATGTGTGGACTGATATTCATCGAATAAGACATAAAAAAAGAAGGGATGAGCACCCTTGCCAGTTGCCGATTCCTTTATTGGAAAGATTAATTTTAATGACTACAGATGAGGGGGATATTATTCTTGATCCGTTTGTTGGAACTGGGACAACAGCGATAGCTGCGAAAAGATTGGGAAGAAAATATATTGCTATTGATATAGACCCTAAATATGTGGAAATGACAAAGAAAAAATTGGAATCTATTCAGCCTACTAAAATTAATGGTTGTTATGTGAGTATATATCTTGGGAAAATAGTTACAGTTAGAGATAAAGATTGGGAAAAAGTGGAGAAGGCGTTTATAATTCCTCCGGATATAAAAGAGGTAGAGAAAAAAGAAATAAAACTTAAAAAACACCCGGATGTATCTTCATTATTTGAATATTATGGAGAAAATGATCATGACTAAAATGTATGGCGGCGGTGAACTCTCGAACAACAAGCGGCTATCTGGCTCCGGCATTACTTGTTATTGTATGGCAAATTTTATTCTTGCATTTATAAGAGCAACATCAAAATATGCTATTTTACGCCTGTGAAATGGCATACTTGCTTTTATGGGAAATTTATATTCTCTTATTACAGAAAACGAAAAATTGTTTTTCTCGACAATTTTCCTTATAAATTCTATCCCCTCCTTCAAATGTAGTGAATATACTATGCCCGCTGTTTCCATGGCTTTTTCCAAAAATTTTTTGTCTGCCCCCCTATTTGCAAATTGAGCACCAAATGGAGGATTCATTATAACAACATCGCATTTTTCACTAAATTGCTGGACATCCATTTTTAAAAACCTTGCCCTTACATTCATTTTTTTTGCATTTCTTTCTGCAAGTTTTATCATTTCTTCATCTATATCTATGCCTATTGTTTCTTTAGCCCCCAGTAAGGCTGAGCCAATTGCAAATATTCCATTTCCACAGCCAAAATCAACGACCTTTTTATCCTTTATATCTCTTTTCTGATATGCATACCATAACATATCTGAAGCTATGCTGGATGGCGTAACATATTGTTCCTTAGAAGGATCGAGCAGAGAAGGTTTTTCCAGTTTTTCTAATAACATCTCCAGCTTCTTTTTCACATACTTCATTGAATAAGCAAATAATATATATTGCGATTTCATTCATCCTATGCTTGAATTAGTGCCCTTGCTTGGAGGAGGAGCAGCGATAATTCTCTCTTTATTTCTGGCATACTATCTCTCCAGAAAGCCAAGAGGAAACAAAAAAATGGAAGAAATTTCTGACTATATACATAAGGGAGCACTTGCATTTTTAAAAGAAGAATACAAAATAATAGCAGTGTTTGTTATTGTTATTTCAATTTTATTGCTTTTATTATCTCATTACACTGACATTCCATATGAAACAAGTATAGCCTTTATAGTGGGGGCATTTTTTTCAGCATTAGCAGGCAACATTGGCATGCGCATTGCGACAAAAGCCAATGCTCGGGCGGCGCAGGCGAGCAGAAAAGGCATTTTGGATGGATTAATGATTGCATTTTCCTCTGGAGCTGTAATGGGGATGGCAGTTGTTGGCTTGGGTTTGCTGGGAGTGGCAACTTTTTATGTAGTATATGGGGGCAGGGCAGCAGGTATTCTATTTGGATTTGGATTTGGAGCAAGCAGCATAGCTTTGTTTGCGAGAGTGGGAGGCGGGATTTATACAAAGTCTGCAGATATTGGAGCTGATTTGGTTGGAAAAGTTGAAGAGGGAATACCAGAAGATGACCCTCGTAATCCTGCTGTCATAGCTGATAATGTTGGCGATAATGTTGGAGATGTTGCAGGAATGGGAGCAGATTTATTTGAAAGCTACGTTGATTCAATAATATCTGCCATAAGTCTTGGAGCTTTGGTTTCATATGCATACAGCCAGATATATCCTTTGTTGATTGCTGCTGTGGGCATATTTTCATCAATGATTGCAATGGTTTTTGTAAGAAGCAAAAACCCCTATGCAGCTTTGAGAAACGGGCTATTTGGAGCTGCAATTTTATTCATAATTTTTGCATTTATAACAACCTATATGCTAAATAAGGAATATGGGCTATTCTATTCAATTGTAGTTGGATTAATAGATGGCTTAATAATTGGCATATCCACAGAATATTTTACTTCTCATCAGAGAAAACCTGCGAGAAAAATTGCAGAAGCTGCAAAGCGAGGGGCAGCGACAAACATACTTGAAGGAATGTCTGTTGGAATGATTAGCACAGCAATACCAATAATATCTACAGCCATAGCAATGGTCATTGCCCATGAGTTCGCCAATTTTTATGGAGTGGCTTTAGCTGCTGTAGGCATGCTGTCAACACTTGGAATTTCTCTCGCCACCGACTGCTATGGCCCAGTGGCAGATAATGCTGCTGGTATTTCAGAAATGGCTGAACTGGGAGAAGAAATAAGAAGGCGGACAGAAGAGCTTGATGCTGTTGGAAATACAACTGCTGCCATGGGAAAAGGATTTGCAATTGGTTCAGCTGCAATAACGGCACTGGCATTGATATTTACATTCTTCGAAAAAGCAACACGGTTACTGGAAAAGACCAATCCTAATTACCATCTAAACATTTCATTAACCAATCCCTACTTAATGGCTGGCTTGTTTATGGGAGCGATGCTTCCATTTATATTTTCCGCTTTAACACTTGGAGCAGTTGGAAGAACAGCAGAGAAAATGGTTGATGAGGTAAGAAGGCAATTTAAGGAATATAAAATTCTCGAAGGAAAGGGAAAGCCAGATTATGAACAATGTATCAGAATAGCAACTAAAGGTGCCCTAAAAGAGATGGTTTTGCCTTCGTTGCTTGCAGTAATTGTCCCAATAGCAATGGGAATATGGAAAATAGAAGCCCTTATTGGCTTGCTTGCTGGCTCAACAGCAACAGGCTTTTTACTTGCGATATTTCTCGCCAACGCTGGCGGCGCCTGGGACAATGCGAAGAAGTATATTGAAGAAGGAAATCTCGGAGGCAAAGGAAGCTTTGCCCATAAATCGGCTGTTGTAGGCGATACCGTTGGCGACCCATGCAAGGATACAGCTGGTCCATCTTTGAACATTTTAATAAAGCTAATGAGCATTGTTAGTCTTGTCTTCCTTCCATTATTCATAAAATTGGTTCATTGAAAATGTTGACGCTCATGCAATCCAGCATTTTACCATAAAATTTTTAATTACCATGCTTTTATGGGGTTGATACAAATGAAGAAATATGTAACTGTAATCTTGGTAGCAGGAGCATTTATGAGTGTGTTGTTATTGAATACATACTTTAATCTTACTTCTGATATAGGAATAAATAAAAATGGTGAAACGCTGGAAGATAAATTCTATCTTTCTGGACCTGACCCCTATTATAATATGCGTCTCCTGCAAAAAACCTTGGAAACAGGAAAATTCCCATTTATAGGAGGTGCACATGGGGAGAAGGACCCATTACTCAATTACCCTCTGCATGGAAGCGGAGGCAGACCACCATTATTCACTATGTTTACCATAGGGTTGGGGAAAATTTTATCTTTATTCATGGATGATGTCACCGCCATGGGATATGCAATGCAATTAGTTTCACCTATATATGGTGCTTTACTTGTCATACCTGTTTATTTTATAGCAAGAACATTATTTAATAGAAAAGTGGGAATAATTGCAGCATGGATTATTCCTCTTATACCAATTCATTTAAGCTCCGGTCACGGCACAGCATTTACACTTTATGATACTGATGCAGTTATTTTGCTTACTGTTACAACCACCCTGATGTTCCTGATTATGGCAGTGAAGGAAAAAAATGCCATACGCTCTATCATTCTTTCTGGCATGGCAGGTGTTACAGCTGCTGGATTGGCGATGATATGGGTGGCTGGACAATATATATTTATTCTGGTAGCTGCGTATGCAATTGTTCAGATGATTATTGATATTTTTGCAAATAAAATAGATGTGCACATTCTAAGAACTACTTTAACTACGCTTGTTGTTGGCTATATTGTTGCTTTTCCAATATTGTATGTTAAGCAAGGTTTGAGTTTGTCTCCCTATCTATTTGCTCCAGTAGCAGTTGCAATATTTGGTGCCATTTATCTCTGGATTGGTAAAAAAAATATACCATGGATTCTTTCATTGCCATCCATATTCATTGTGGGCGGAGCAGGATTGTCTTTCCTTTATCTGATAAGAAACACAACAAATCCTTTTCTCCAGCCATTGACTATTCTTTCCAGAACCATTTTTAAAGGAGTATATACAAAAAAAGTTTCACTTACCATTGCAGAAGCTTCCTCATTCGGGTTCAGCAGAACTGTGATGTCATTTGGTCCAGTGCTATACTGGCTAGGCTGGATTGGCTTCTTTTATTTATTATATATGTATTATAAGAAAAAATGGAAAAGAGAGTACATGATATTGATTTTATGGTTTGTAGTTGAGTCATGGCTTACTCATAGAGCAGGAAGATTTTTAAATGATCTTGTGCCATCAATGGCGGTTCTGGGAGGCGTTACACTATGGATAATAATTGAAAAGACAAAGTTTAGAGAAATGATAAAGAATTTGAAAGGACTTGGCTGGGGATGGTATGGAATAAAAAAGGCTGTAAAAGCACGCCATGTATTGAGCATCATATTCATTTCATTTTTTGTCATATTTCCAAATGGATGGCTTGCTTTGGATGCTTCCCTTCCATCCAAAATAAAAAGAGAATTTCATTCAAACAAACTTGGAGCTTTTGGACTTGGATTGCATACTGAGCAATACTGGACAGATGCCTTTTCATGGTTAAGGAGTCAGACGGAAAATTATAGTTTGGAAGAAAAACCGGGTTTCATATCATGGTGGGACTATGGTTTCTATTGCGTTGCTGTTGCAAAAAATCCAACAGTAGCTGACAATTTCCAGGAAGGCATTCCACCTGCTGCAAATTTCCATACTTCATTAAGCGAGAATGAAGCTGTAGCTGTTTTAATAGTCAGACTGGCAGAAGGAGATATGAATGAACACGATGGAAAAATAAGCGATAGCCTGAAAGAAATTTTTCAAAAACATGTCGGAAATAATGCCAGCATGTTTGTAAATATTATTGAAAATCCAGAAAAATATGCACCTTCATATGGAGGGGTGATAAGTAAGGAATATAAGGGAAAGAAATATCATGTTCGAGCTGACAATGCTCGTTATCATGATGCTGTCGCCATTTTAACAAAACTTGATGATGAAAATTTAACAATGCTTTATCGAGCCGTTCAGAATGTTACTGGATATAGCATCCGTTATTATGGCGTAGAGGGCTATGATATAAACATATTCAATGTCTTTGATTTCCTTGCTGATAAAGGCTCATATGGATATGAAACGACAGAAGATGACTTCTTCAAGTTATGGTATATTGCAAATAAAACGCAGCAGAAACTTACTCCTGATGAAGTAAAAAACATAACGGAAGGCATGAGTAGGGAGGATATAGAAAAAATATATGGCAAATTTACACCATATACAGAAAGAAAAGACGCATTTTATGAAAGTATGGTTTATCGTGTATATATAGGAAATATTCCAAAGAGCACATTTGAAAACTATTCCACTGATTACAGATTAGTTGCTATGATAAGCCCGACTGCTGGGCTTAAGCATTTCTATGCTCAGTATGTTTCTCCAATAACAGAAGAAAAACCATACTATTATGCTCCTCGTCCTGGCAGCTTGTGCACAGGATTGCCAGCTGTGGTGATAGCAAAATATTATGAGGGAGCAATTGTAAAAGGAAAGATTGTAAGTAAGGGCGAACCATATGAAGGCGTTGTTATTGATGTGCAGCAAAATGTAAGCATGAATTTAACTGCATATGGCATAGGTAAAATAGATAAGCCTATACTTCATGATAGTGCTGTTACCGGCAGCGATGGAAACTTTTCTGTTATTGTTCCTGCAGGTGAAGTTACATTATACATTCATAAGGGCTCGGGAGGCAATGCAGTTGAATTGAAAAAGATACATTTAAATATAACAGAAGAGCAAGCAACGAGAATAGCAAACTGGAAAATTGATGCCGGAACCATAGACATTCCGAGAGGAAATGTTAAAGGCATTGTTTTCTGGGATAAAGATGGAGATGGAAGCTATAATGCAAGTATAGATAAAAAAATAGATGCAAAGGTTAAAATCGGTGAAAAAGAAATAAGAACACACAATGGAAAATATGAATTGCGTGATTTGCTACCGTCTTCCTACTCCATAGATGCAGAAAAGAAAGGATATGTTGCCAAAAATGCTGGTAATGTCGTTGTAAAACCAAACGAAACAACATGGTATAATATTTCATTGATTCCTTCAAAGGTGCAGGTTACAGGAAAAGTATGGTATGATGCAAATGAAAATGGAAAAATGGATGAAAATGAAAGCGTCGTCAATACGCCAATAAAATTCAATGTTATCAGCAGTCCAGATAAAAATGCTGCAAATGAAACAATATATACAAATTCTACAGGCCATTATACCATCTCACTATCTCCTGCAAAATATGATGTTGAAATAAGCTATAAAGTAAGGAAAGGAAACGAAACCATAACATATTCGTATCACGGAACACTGAATATCAGAATAGGAGAAACAAAGAGAACGTATAATATAAAATTGAAGCCAGAATAATCATCTTGCAACAATTGTTATGATATCTCCATCATGCAGGACATGATTCAACCCAACCCGTTGCCCAGGAAAATCTGCAGATGGACCATATATCACAGCGTATCTAAAGTTACTCAAGAATTCCTTGTGGAGGCGAAGGCAAACATCTCTAACTTTTGCTCCCTTTTTTAAAACCATTGGCTCTTGTTCAACCTTTTTCCCTTCCGGTTTCAAGTATACTCTTATTAAACCAAGCTTTTCAATTATTTTTTCCTTAAGCTCTTCTATACCTTCACCAGTTTTTGCTGATACATAGACAGCATTTATTTTCTCGACCATACCTGCATCGATTTTGTTTACAACAGTTAATGAAGGAATGTAAACACGATTGCCAAGCAAGGCATCTATAATCTGCTCCTCATTTACATCTTCTCTTATGAAAACATCTGCATTGCTCAAATATTCCATGACTATGCCTTTTACTGTTTCCTTGTCGAGTCTCCCTCTTACCATTTCTATATTTATTCCTCCCCTATCTTTCTTCTTTATTATAATATTCGGTGGCTTGGCATCAAGACGTAATCCAGCCATATACAACTCTTCCTTTATTCTTTCAACTTCACTTATTGTAAAAATATCAACAACAATGAGAATAAGGTCAACAACTCTTGCCATGGAAATTATCTCCCGCCCCCTCCCGCGCCCGCGGGCGGCGCCGTATATTATGCCTGGTAAATCCAAAAGTTGTATCCTGCAGCCTTTGTATTCCATCATGCCTGGGATAACGCTTGTTGTGGTAAAGTTGTAATCTCCCACAGGGCTTTCTGCATTTGTAAGGTGATTAAGCAGAGTTGATTTTCCAACGCTTGGAGGACCAATCATGGCTACGCTTGCATCCCCTGCTTTTTTTATTGCAAATCCATATGATTTCTTGCTGCCTGTTTTTTTCAACTCTTCTCTGAGTTTTGCAAGTTTCGCCTTTAACTTTCCAATGTGATATTCCGTTGCTTTATTATATTGTGTATTCCTGATTTCTTCTTCGATTCTTTTTATTTCCTCTTCAATGGACACATTCCTTATATGCTTACTCCCATAAAATAGTTACTCATAGTTTACTTCTTTAAGCTCCGCGTAAAATGTGTTATTCTCGAAGGAAACCCCTGCTTTAACAATATTTGAAATTTCTGGCGAATAATATATAGTAAGGAAATCATAGTATGATATTTTATATGCTTCATAGCTTCCAGCTTCAACGTTTATTGTTTCCTTTTTTTCACAATTTCCCTCTATTGAACCTAAATAAAGTGTATATTTTATTGGATATTTTATCAATCCGAAGAGGGCTGAAGCCTCGCCATCTACATCAATATTGCATATCTCACTATTCCATGTTTTATCCTCCTCCAATGGAAAATCAATTATATGAAGCGTTGGATTAAAATTGATCTCGATGCCAGCTTTTATTGGCAGTGGAATAGGAATGGCAAACGTTTTGAATTTTATCATGGCTATTCCTTTCACATTCAAATCAACTTTTTCAAAGCCAAAGTTTTCATCCATTTTTATGCTACCATCAATTGTAACAAAGAAAAGATTTCCAGTGAATTGCAATGGCGGTTGAGAATTTACATCAAAGGTTCCTTTAATTCTTCCTTTTATTCCAAGTTTTCCTTCTTCCATTTTTATATCCAGTTTTTCTATATTTGCATTTAAAGAAGCAGAAAATCCATCTGCCATGTTTATTTCTATATTTTTAACATCATATATCCATTCATCGCCTTCTTTCCATGCATCAATGAATGCTGCTGTTTTTCCAATGCCAATTTTTCCACCTTCATCTTTTACCTCCAATGTTATAGTGTAAATCCCTCTTTTGTTGTATGCATGCTCAACCCTGCTCCCATTTGCTGAGCTTCCGTCACCAAAATCCCAATGCCATTCTATTATATTTCCATCATCGCAACTATTACTCCCATCAAATGATATCTTCTCTCCCACGCTTCCATGATATGCTTCGCCTGCAATTGCCACGGGAGGCCAATTGTAGGCGGAAGCATCGTAATCAACCCATGCTATCTCGTAGGAATCGATATTTAAGCTGCCATATTCTATATTGAAAAAACCATTATATCCCCAGTATTTTCCCCAGCTGTTTTTGCATATCCAGTAGCCGCCGTGAGGTATGCTGTCATCATCTTTCCATCCAACTATTACAATACAATGATTTATGCTCGTTCCTCTCTTATACGGATAATAGTCTGTTGAGTTATGGTGATACAAACCCCATTTTGCAAAATCTTCTGTGGCATCCATAAAGCTTACAACAGGACCATCTTCCATAACCTGTGTTTTTATTCTCTGTCTATCCTCATTTGAACCATCTGGTATCCAGTATCCATAATCTTTTATTGGGACAAGCTTTTCCTCTCAGTTGCCACATTTGTGGCTGCATGGCACCCAATCATTTGCTTCATATGGAAAACAATCTTCAGTTACAATCCCATTATGATAATTTCCTTCGGGAGAGGTTGATTTTATATAATAATATGCAAGATATGGGCTGCCTCCTTTGCAACTTCCAGCATTTGGCAGGCATGATAAAATATATTGTTCTGACAGATCAGGATTGAGAGACGTCATTCCCTCTCTGATTTTAATTATTGCCTCCAGAGCTCCGACGGCGGCGAAATCCCAGCATGAGCCACAGTTACCTTGGAATCTCGCAGGCGTTACCCATCCGCCATCGAGCCAGCTAAAAGAAGGGGGCAAAGAAGCTATTGCAAGAGGTTTTTCAACTTCCTTTCTATAATAGCTCAAAACATTTTTCATCACTCCAAATTTTTCTACAATGGCGTTATCTTTAATCTTTTTTGAAGAAGATGGTATAAAAGGATTGAAAGCTATAATAAAAGCAGCAAAAACAACTACAGCTTTTTTAATCTGGTAATTCATGATAATAAAATGGAAAAAATTTAAAAAATTTGTGAAAAACACAATTCAAAAAAGCAAGAGGAGACGTAAAATCAAACCTGTTATGAATAATCCATATAATAATGCAGATATTTCTATAATAATTGCATTCTTCCATCCCAATTCCTTAATCATCATACCAAAAGCTATTATGCATGGAATTTGAAATGAGGATGCCATTCCAAATGTGAATATTTGTAACTTGCTCATGACAGCTCCAAAATTCAATGTTCCTAAGGAATTTGCAAGCATTGCCATTGTTAAATCTTTTTGAACAAAACCATAAAATAATGCAATTATGCTTTTTGGAGGCAACATCATCCATCCCATCGTTAAAGGCTTGAGGGGAGCTACAATTAAATTCACGAGATTAAAGTTTAATAGCAAGCCATATGCGAATCCCCCGGCTATGAGCAATGGAATAACAATATATACAAAAGATTTCATTCTCATCCATGATTTTATTAAAACATTTTTCATTTTTGGAATTCTATAAGGAGGAAGTTCTTCTATGATTGGCATTGGCTCCTTTTTAATTACAACATTAAGCAACTTTGCAGTTATGATAAAGAGAGCAAAAGAAATAATATAAATTCCGGCAGCATATAAAATGCCTGCAAAATGGGCGACGACACCAAATATTATGGCTGCTCTTGACGAACAAGGAACGAAAGAGAAAAGAAAAGCCACTTTTATCCTGTCCTCCCTCGATGCCAAAATTCGGCTCGAGCGCATGGCGGCGACGCTGCAGCCCAGTCCAAGCATAATAGGGATTATGGCTTTTCCTGGCAGCCCAATTTTTTTGAATATCCTGTTGAGAATTATTATAAAACGGGCAAGAATTCCACTGTCTTCCATTATTGCAAGAATTATATAAAATATGCCAATATATGGAATTGCTATTGATATCCCAGCAGCTACTCCAATTAAAGATTGCTTTAAAACAATGCCCCAAAAATCCTTATTTTTTGCTACAGACTCAATTATAGGTTGAAATAGGGATGTGAGAGTATCCTGAAACCATCCTCCAATATATATTAAAGAAAAAAATATGGCGAAAAAAGTTAAAATGGAGAAAATGACCCCTACTATCCAATTTGAGAATAAAAAATTATCGATGGAATTCATCCTTTCTTCTTTTTTTCTTAAATTTGTAACATTTTTTGCTATTATTGAAGCATATCCAGATTTTGTAATCTGAATATCTCTGGATAGATAGGATGCCTTTCTATTTTAACTATTTCATCTTTTTTAACCCCATGCTTTTTTATTGCTATTTCATCTCCTTCTAAAATTTTAACAGCTACTCCTCTTTTAGATAACTTTACTCTTTCAACCAATTCCATTGTTTTTTGGATGGCATATTCTATATCATCATCATAAATTATATTAAAATCAGATTTTTTTGCCTCCCTCAAATTTTTTTCCAATTCCTTTATACCATTCTTTTTAATTGGATTTATTTTTACAACTTTTATACCCAGCATTTCTTCTAATTTTTTAAAATTTATCTCTATTCCTTTTTTCTCTGCATCCTCCCAAAAATTTATTGCCAATATCAATGGCACTTCCAGCTCTATTAAACTCATTGTTATAACC
>JAGGYX010000213.1 GCA_021162305.1 Thermoplasmata archaeon
ATGTGTCTGCCCTCAATTTGTTTATTTTTTCCACGGTCATTTCATTTTGCCCAGTACATTCATAAAGAGTTGATTGAGAATGCTCATTAACCAGTACATCATGATGATAACCCCCTGTCTCGTAGCGCTCTACTACATTTTTCCTGTCTTTAGTAGATATGCGGCCCAAACTTTCTCCAAAAAAGGCCCTTCTAATGTGTTAAACCCATCAAGTATAACTTTTTTATCTTTAACATCCACTTTTATCTACCTCCTCTATTTACCTATTCTATATTTGCATGAAATACCCCTTTTTATCCTTCATTACTTTATCATGCATTTAAGTTTTAAAAAATTTGCTCTTCGATTGTGGCAAAATGCCACGAATTGATTAATAGTGCTATAGAAATTCACATCACAATTCCATACAAAATAACAACAATCACCATAACAACTATGGCTGGAGGAATAATCATTTTATAAAAATCTCCGAATTTTGGATGGAAGTAGTCATATGTTACAGCTAAGCAGAGATGCAAGGGCGAGACAAGATATCCAAAAAATGAGGAAATAAACATTATGATGACAAGATTTATATTCATGATGGAAGAGAACATTGGATAAAGTATTGCTATCGCCGCCATATTATGGGCTGTTAAAATTCCAATTATGAAGGAGACCAGAGGAATAAGTATTAAAGAAGGTAAAAAATTGAAATAGGAAGAAAGATGCGCTGTTATTCCAGTTGCATTTATTATATTTTTGAAAAACATTATTCCAAATATTGCTAACGCAAGAGTTGGACTCAGTCCTTTTTTCATTTCTATTCTTCTATCAGACATTTTAATTGCCGTGAATATGCCAATTGGAATGGCTATTAAATATGCAATATATGTTGCAACTTCTTTCGAAAAATAGCTTGCAAGAAAAATTGATAGGGGAATTGCAATTGCAACAGGTAGCAAAATTGGAATTAGCCCTAAAAAATCTCCATGCCCTTTTTTCCTGCCTTTCCCCTTGCATTTATAAACAAAAACATATCCAACAAAGAAGCTTATGAAAAATATTGGAATCTGATACAAAATAAGCGTATATACATCAATTCCAGATAACCCAGCAAGCAGAATCAGGCTTGTCGACAAAGGATAAATCATGAAACCAATGTGGCGATACCATAAATTCAATGCCATCTGCTTTTCCCTTTTCATTTCCATTCCATCTCCCTGCTTTTTGACAATGGGCGCCGAAAGCAAGGCTCCGCCCGGCACAGGCAGCAAGCCAAGGATGGCAGGCGCAGCAATTATAACGCCAATGGAGGAAAGCTTGCTTTCCAGTCCTTCTATCAATCCATTTATCAGCCCGCTTTCTTCAAGCAACGTTGCAAGCAATTTTATCAAAACAACAATTATCATAAGAGCAATAACCTTGAAATCAGTTATTGTGGCGATAAAAACATTTCCTATTTTATCTGGTATTGCAATGGCAAGTATGATGCTGCCAGCCAGCATCGCCACCCCAAAATTCTTTTTGTTTGCTATCAAAAAAATAATGGTGGAAAAGCTTATGAAGAATAAAAACAATGCAAAAAAATTCATTTAATCATCCTTTTCTTTCCTCTTCCGAGCAAAACAACTCTTGAGTCAGCTCTTTCTGCCTCTATTTTATACCCTGTCAGTTCTGCTAGGCGGGAAGCAAATTTTTTTATTTCGTCATGGCTCGGCATGTTCTGCATGGTAAGGCGTTCTCTCGAATAGCCAACATATACATATCCTTTTGGCTCGATGAACCATGGTTCAGCTTTTTCATCAAGCTTTGCATATTGTTCTTCATATCCCAAATTCCATCCTTTAACGAGAGTATGGCGGATTACAGTTCTTGTATTCAAAGAAGGAAGTAATTCAAGTGTTTCATTTACCCGCTCCCATGCATGTTTTATTATAGGGCTATTCAATTTTTCATATATTTCTTCATTTGGTGCGGTTATGCTAACATATAGCTGCGTTGGCAACGTATCCATTCTTTCCAGAACCTCTGGCATTGTCCCATTGGTTACGAGAAAAGTTGTCATGCCTCGTTTGTGACAGGCTTCAAAAAATTGATCCAAATAAGGATATAAAGTTGGTTCTCCTATCAAAGAGCATGCAACATGTTTTGGTTGTATTGCTTCTTCCCATTTTTTTATATCCACTCTGGCATCTCCTTTATAACCGCTGAGTAATCTTTTTTGAGCAGCTATACTGGCATCGCATATGAATTCTGGGTCATCTGCCATATTCTTTGAAAGATTGGCAAAAGGAAAAGCTTGGTAGCGCCAGCAATAAAGGCATCGCTGATTGCAATGGAATGCCGTCGGCGTCATCTGAAGACAGCGATGACTCTCTATACCATAAAAAGTGTGCTTGTAGCATTGCCTTCCATAAAGTAAAGACTGGCGTAACCAATGACATGGTTTTACTGCCGAGTGCCTTCCAACTATTGCATAACCCTGCCTTTGGAGTATTTTTCTCTCTTCCTCAATAGATTGCACGAATGTAAAATAACAAATATTTATATATTTACGCAATTATACGCATATGAGAGGAAGGCGTCGGTGCAGGCGCTGGGTAGAAATGCTGCCCCGCGTCACGTCATTTTATCCCAATGTTGCCCATGCTGGCATTGTTATTCTAAGAATTGAAGAGATTGAAGCAATCCGCCTCGTTGACTTTCTCGGCATGACGCAGCAGGAAGCAGCTGCTCGCATGGGCATATCCCAAAAATCTTTATGGAATGATTTGAAGGCTGCTCGCTTCAAAATAGCCGATGCGATTATAAATGGTAAAGCTATACAGATAGAAGGTGGAAATTATATATTGAGGAGATAAAATGGAAAAAGCAATGGTAGAAAGAAGAAAAAAATTGATGGAAGAAGAGAAGAAGGTAAAAGAAGCTATGGGGCATATTAAGCATAAAATAGCTGTTTTTAGCGGGAAAGGAGGCGTCGGCAAAACAACTGTTGCTGTAAATCTTGCCTATGCTTTATCATTGGATGGCTATAAAACTGGATTGCTCGATGCCGACATACATGGACCAAATGTTCCAAAAATGCTTGGAATTGAAAATGCTCACATATATGGAGATGAAAGCGGGATCCTACCAATAGAAGTAAATGAAAACTTGCATGTTATCTCGCTTGCTTTCATGCTTGAAAAAGATGTACCAGTGATATGGCGTGGTCCTTTGAAGACTGCTGCCATCCGCCAGTTTCTGGCAGAGGTAAAATGGGGTGATTTAGATTTTCTAATAGCTGATTTGCCTCCTGGAACAGGAGATGAGGTGTTGAGCATAGCCCAGATGATTCCTGGAGCAGAGGCAATAATTGTCACCACACCTCAGGATGTTGCCTTACTTGATAGCAGACGTGCTGTCAATTTTGCCCGTAAACTTGGCATGAATGTGCTTGGCATCATAGAAAACATGAGCGGTTTTCGTTGCCCCCATTGCGGAAAAGAAATAAATTTATTCAAGATAGGAGGCGGCGAAAGAGCAGCTAAAGAACTTGGTGTTGATTTTCTCGGAAGGATACCAATAGATGAGAAAATTGTTATTGATGGCGATGAAGGAAAGCCATTTGTAGCAGAAGAAAATGATGCAAGCAAAGCTTTTAAGGAAATAGTTAAAAAAATAAAGGAAAAGGGTTAGCTTTTCTCAACTCCTCCCCATTTTGATATGTATATAATGCCCAGAACGCATACTATTGTTATTATGATTACAGTTATTATTCCTATTGCGGCTGCTCCCCAATCTTTGTATCCGCCTTCTGCCCATATGCCAGCAAGCTTCATTATACCTATGATTATATCCTTCCAAAGCAAGGCTATGATGAAACCAAAAGCTCCTGCTATTGCCACTGCAATCGTTTTTTAATTTCTCCCATTGTAACTTTTGCCATATCCCATCACCTCCATGGATAGAATTTCCTTTTCTTTCTGTATTCTTCTATTTTTGAAAAATAATGTCGGGGGCGGGGTTTGAACCCGCGACCTCCTGATTTCCCAGCGAACCCTTGGGCTGAGCCTATGAGTCAGGCGCTCTCACCAGGCTGAGCCACCCCGACTTCCATTATTATATAATTTTCATATAAAAAATTGTTGAAGCTTTATATAGCATGATACCATAAAATTATGCCAAAGTTTGTTATTAAAAAAGATGGGAGAAAAGAAGAATTTATTCCAGAAAAGATTGTTGTATCTGCCGTCAAAAGCGGGGCGCCGCCAGAAGAGGCAAGGAAAATAGCAAAAAAGGTGGAGAGTGTTGAAAAAGAGGAAATAGAAACGAAAGAAATTAGAAATATAGTGCTTGAAGAATTGAAAAGGGCTAATCCGGTATGGCATGAGAGATGGGTTGCCTATGATGAGCAGATGAAGAGGCTTTACAGACATTACAAGCATGGCTTATATGAATAATTCATACATAAAATATGGTGCTTTTTGCATTCCAATTTTTTCGTAAGCCTTAATTGCGTTCTTATTCTTTTTATAAACATAGAGACGTAGCATGAAAACATTCTTTCCTTTCGCCATTTTCATTATTTCATTTATGATAGCTTTCATTACTCCTTTCTTCCTGTATTCTCTACTAACATAAATACTCTGTAACCACCAAATTTGTTTTCCCTGCCAATCACTCCATTCATATGTTACCATTGCCTGCCCTATTATCTCTCCATTTTCTTTTGCCACAATATAAAATCCTTTGTTTTCATCATCTATTACTTCTCTAACCCCTCTCAATGTTGTTTCATATTGAATGTTTTTTCCTTCTGATTCACGAGCAAGTAGAACATTATTGGCAGCTATTTTTTCTGCATCTTCTGGCAAAGCGACCCTTATTTTCATGTCATCTCCTTGTAAAAAAGCAAAATGTTTATATAAAGGGATAGGAATTCTCTTTGTCAAAGAAAAAAGGAAAAGGTTAAAAAATGAAAAAGCATTTTAAAAGCCAAACCAAGGGGGAATAAAATGTATGGGAAAAAATTAATTAGGAAAATCGGGAGTTTGGTGGTAATCGCCACCTTAATAGCGAGCGCTTTCGTTATATTACCAAATGGAAATGGTGTCGCAAATGGAAACAGCGTGCATGATGTAGGAATATCAACTGACTATGAAGGAGCAGTGAATGGAATAAAAATAACAAGAGATGAAACCGTCATTGGAGAAAATGATAGCCTTATAAT
>JAGGYX010000018.1 GCA_021162305.1 Thermoplasmata archaeon
ATTATAAACTAATGTTCCAGCTGAAAACAAAGATTATTTTTGGAAGAGAAAGTATTAAAAAATTGCATTTAAAAGGAAGGAAAGCAGCAATATTTTCCTAAAATTCAATGATAAAATATGGTTTCACTCAGGAAGTTGCAGATACAGTAGACATGCCATATTTTATCATGAAAGATATAAAATCTGAGCCAGAAGAAAAGGATATTGAAAAATATGTTGAGATATTGAAAAGAGAAGAGCCAGATGCAATCATTGCAATAGGAGGAGGGAGTGTAATAGATACTGCAAAAGCATCATTGTATCACTACAAAAAAGCAAAGCTTGTGGCAATTCCTTCTACTAGCGGAAGCGGAAGTGAAGTTACAATGGCAGCTGTGCTCGCAAAAAATGGCGTTAAATATAGCTTGGTTGCAGATTATATTGCTCCTATTATAGCAATTTTAGATTCTCGTCTCCCAGAAAAATGCCTGCAAAACTCGTCGCCTATACTGGTATGGATGCTCTTGCTCACGCAATTGAATCATATGTTTCGAATACAGCCTCTCCTTTTTCACAAGCATTCTCCATAAAAGCAATAAAAATAATTTTCGAGAATTTGCTTTCCTCATTTAACGGCAGCCAAAAAGCAAGGGAAACCATGCATTGCGCTTCATGTATGGCTGGCATCGCTATTTTAAATGCCCGCGTAGGCATATGCCATGTAATGGCTCATAAAATGGGCATATTCAAAATTCCACATGGCTTAGCCATATCATTTTTGTTGGATGAAACAATGAGATATAATATGAAAAATGAGATAGCAAAGAAAAGATGCAACAAAATTGCAAAAGAACTGGGCTTAAAAAATGCTCATATGCTTGTTGAAGAAATAAAAAGATTGAAAGAAAAAATTGGGATGAAAAGCATTGTAAGCCATATTGATGAAAATGATTTCAACAATAAGCTCGATTTAATGGCAAAAGAAGCAGCAAAAGATGCACTGCTACAATTCAATCCAAGGAAAGCAAGCATGAAAGAAATTAAAAAAATATATGAGAAAGCATATTATGAAAACAACCAATAAATAGTTGAATGCAATTCATTATAAAATGCATGATGCAACTCTTATAAAAGAATTGAAGAGAAAGGCTTTGGAGATAAGGAAGTGGGTAATAGAATCTGTATATAGAGCGGGCTCTGGTCATCCTGGAGGAAGTTTATCTATAGCAGACATACTTGCATGCCTGTATTTCCATGAGATGAGACACAATCCAAAGAATCCAAAATGGGAGGATAGAGATCGCCTTGTGCTATCTAAAGGACATGCTGCTCCCGCTTTATATGCTGCTCTGGCTCTGGCTGGCTATTTTCCTGTGAAAGAGCTATACAATCTACGGAAAATAGGGCATTTTCTGCAGGGTCATCCAAGTATGATAACGCCTGGCGTGGACATGTCAACTGGCTCCTTAGGGCAGGGGCTTAGCGTTGGCGTGGGCATGGCTTTGGCAGCCCGCCTGGATAACCGCGACTATAGAGTTTTTGTCATACTTGGAGATGGAGAAGTGCAGGAAGGTCAAATATGGGAGGCTGCAAATGCAGCATCTCATTTTCGTCTCAACAATCTTATTGCCATACTTGATAGAAATCGTTTGCAAATAGATGGACCGACAGAAGAGATAATGCATGATGAGCCTCTCGCTTTAAGATGGAAGGCATTTGGATGGGAGGTTGTGGAGATAGATGGACATGATTTAGAGGAAATATTGAATGTTTTTCATGAGATAAAGCACAATGAAAGACCCACTCTCATAATTGCACACACAATAAAGGGAAAAGGCGTATCTTTCATGGAAGGCACACTCTCATTCCACGGAAAGGCTCCAACGCATGAACAATATATAAGGGCTATGAGTGAGCTTGAGCAAGAGGAGCGTGAGTTAAATGGTTAGTGCATATGTAACAAATAAAATGCGTAATTTAAGAGATGCCTATAGCAGCGCCTTGATAGAGCTTGGCTATAAAAATGAAAACATTGTCGTTTTAGATGCAGATTTGGCTTTATCAACAAAAACAAAAAGATTTGGAACTGTCTTTCCAGACCGCTTCTTTGATATGGGAATATCTGAAGCGAATATGATGGGAGTTGCTGCAGGACTTGCAACATGCAATAAAATTGTTTTCGCTTCCACTTTTGCAGTATTTGCAACAGGTCGCTGTTATGACCAGATTCGCCAATCAATAGCATATCCTTGCCTCAATGTAAAAATTGTCGCAACGCACGCAGGCATAAGCGTTGGCGGCGATGGCGCCAGCCATCAAATGCTCGAGGATATTGCTTTAATGCGAGTGCTCCCCAATATGCGTGTTTTGGCGCCAGCTGATGCAACTGAGATGGAAGATGTCATTCCTGTTATTGCATCCATGCAAGGACCATTTTATGTGAGAATAGGAAGAGCTGATGCCCCCATAATATTTGAGAGGCATAGAAAATTCAGGATAGGAAAAGCATATGTTTTGCGAAAAGGAAGCGATGTTACAATAATTGCAACTGGAACAATGACTGCCGAGGCATTGAAAGCATATGATTTACTCAAAAAAAATGGAATAGAAGCAAGAATAATCCATATGCCAACCATAAAACCAATTGATAAAAATGCAGTAAGAAAGGCTGCAAAAGAGACTGGAGCAATAATAACTGCAGAAGAGCATACAATAATTGGCGGACTTGGAGATGCTGTTTCAATGGCCATGGATGAACCAGTTCCAATGATAAGAATAGGTGTGAGTGATGTTTTTGGAGAAAGTGGAGGAGCTCGCGAGTTAATGGAAAAATACGGACTTACAGCAGAAAATATTGCAAAGCAGGCAAAAAAGCTGGTTAAAGCCAGAAAATAATCTTAAAAAGTATAGAAGAGAGGACGATAGATATGAAAATATTGCCAATTGTTATAATGCTTTTGCTGGCAAACTTTGATTTTTCAGATATGAGTATAGAAGATGATGCATTTCATGATGAATTGCCATTTCACATTGAAACATGGTATTTTGAGGCAATATCTGGAAATGAAAGCATGGTTTTTATGATAACATTAATTGGAAAAATGGCGGCAATGATTGGAATACAGTTCTATGAGAAAGGCATGCCATTATATGATGGAAGAAAAATTTATTCCTCATTCAATGCCTCAAATAAAATTCCTTATATTGCAATAAATGGAAAGGAAATCATGAAATGCGTCGAAAATGGAAAATTATTTTACAAAATTTCATATTCTTCTGAAAATATTTCCTTCAATCTATTCTTTCAAAATCGCACCGTTGGATGGAAAAGTAAAAAATGGATTGCCATTCCAAATATGAAAGCTAATGGAAGTATATTATTCCAAGGAAAAGAATATAAAATGAATGGCAAGGGATATCATGACCATAACATATTCTATATATGGCAACCTTTTGTGGAAAGAGGTTATATGGATGGAAAAGTTATTTTGGAAAATATTTCTCTATTTTGGGCAAGGTTAATGAGAAATGTCTTCATTCATAAAGATTTTGTCATTTATAGCAATTCTTCATATCATGTTTTGAATGCTACCATAGAATTCAAAAGTTATAAGATAAATAATGGGCATTTGATACCAACTTCCTTTAAAATTCATGGGGATGGAATAAATTTAACAATAAATGCTACTGCAATACATTTCATATCCCTTCCTTTCATAAAATACTGGCGTTATCATGTTTATTCAAAAGGAAAAATTAAAGGAAAGAAAATAGAATCTTTTGATATAACAGAATACATGCTGTTCAAGCCTTTTTAGAAAAAAATAATTAATGCATGCCATTATATTTGCATGAAGGCTGTCATTCCTGCTGCAGGTCTTGGAACTCGTTTACTTCCAATGACAAAAAATAGCCCCAAAGAAATGCTACCCATTGTTGATAAACCAGCCATACAATATGTGGTGGAAGAAGCTGTAAATGCTGGCATAGACGATATTTTAATTGTAACTGGTAGAGGAAAAGAAGTTATAGAGAATCATTTTGATGTTGCATACGAGCTTGAGAAAATTTTGGAAGAAAGAAAAGAATTTGAAAAATTAGGGGAAATAAGAAGAATATCTCAACTTGCCGACATATATTATGTTCGCCAGCACCTGCCGCTGGGCTTGGGGCATGCAGTATATATGGCGAGAAAGCATATTGGAAATGAATATTTTGCTCTGATGCTTGGAGATGATATCATACTGGCGAATAAACCATGCATAAAGCAACTTATGGAAGTTCATGAGAAATATAAATCAAGTGTCATAGGTGTTCAAAAAGTGGAGAGGGAAGAAGTAAGCAAGTATGGCATAATAGAATATGAAAAAGTTGAAGATGGGGTTTATAGGCTTATGGATATAATTGAAAAACCAAGCATGGAAGAAGCACCTTCTAACATGGCTGTGATGGGACGATATATACTTCATCCATCCATATTTTCATTTATTGAAAAAACAAAGCCTGGAAAAAACAATGAAATACAGCTTACCGACGCCCTAAAGGCAATGTTGAAGGAACATGAGATATATGCATATGAATTTGAGGGAAAAAGATTTGATGTTGGAGGTAAGTTGGATTGGTTGAAAATAAATATAGAGCTTGCTTTAAAAAGAGATGAATTCAGTGAATTGAGAAAATTTATAAAAGATGAAATTTTATAGATTGAATGATAGGTTTGCTTACAGAAAATTTTAATTTATACTATGAACTTGTAAACCTATTTAAAAAAAGAAATCTTCCATTCATTTCATTAACTTTTGAAAATGAAATCCCTTCAAATGTGGATGTTATAATTACCTCACCTTCAGAAGAAAATAAAATAAATTTTGATAAAGTTGTTTCATGTCCTCCTGATTCAAACCTGAATAATGCGATTGATAAAGCCATCCTTCTATTATACGGAGGAGAAGAATTAATTTTTGGAATTGATCCTGGTAAAAACATTGGTATAGCAATATTTAGCAATGAAAGGCTCATACGAAGCTTTGTTGTTACAACACCAGAGGATGCGGCATATCAAATAAAGCAATTCTTTAAATATAGCGGTATGGAAAAAGCAAGAATAAAAATTGGAAATGGAGCAAGAATAATAAGGAATAGGATAATAAATCTGCTTCAAAATTCAAGAATAAAAATAGAAATTGTGGATGAAAATGAGGTTGCAAGTGTTAAAGATGATGAGAAGGCAGCAATGCACATTGCAATGATGGAAGGGAAAGAAGTTTTTGGAAAAATGGATGTAAAACCGAGAGAAGGAGAGATAAGAGAAATGCAGAGAATAAGCAGGATAAAAAGTAAGAATATAACAATCTCCAAAGAACTTGCAAAAAAGGTTTTAATTGGAGAAATCAGCTTAGAAAAAGCAATAGAAATGCAGAAAAATCATGTATAACGCGAGATAAAGGCGAAGCCTTGTTTCATATTGTTTGGGCACAGCGAGATTATTTAACCCTGCAATATCTTTTGATCGGACATTCCTCACATTTGGGATCTCGCGACCTGCAAATTTGCCTTCCAAATTCTATCAATATTAGATGAGTTTTCGTTCTTTGCTTTGGTGGTATCTCAGATTCTAGTGCCCCTTTCAATTAAGTGATGTTTATTTTTTAAAAATATTTTTAATTCATTTTATTTTACTTCCGAGGGGATGGAAAATGTGTATATATGTAAGGGAGATAACAAATGAAGAGGGAAATAGATTAAAATATATTTTAAGGAGATCATCAGACAAGGTTAAAGTAA
>JAGGYX010000222.1 GCA_021162305.1 Thermoplasmata archaeon
TCCTTACATGATAAAGGTATTCCAGCTGGACCAATTCTTATCACAGATTTTTTGAATTATATCGGCATTAATATAAATTTCTAAAAAGCATAAAAAGTGATCAATTTCCATTAATAAAAAAATTAATTTGGACATTTTCATTTAGAAGTATGAAAGGAGAATCGGATTTCTTTGGCAATCCGAAAAGAATAAGGGAATATAGATTGATATTTTATTGTGGCATAAGCTTATTGATTATTGGCTTACTTTTGTTTACATTTTTTAAAAATTATCTTTTCGTTTATGGAGTAGCTTTTATTTCCATTGGTTTGATGTGCACTATGGCTGGATTTTTAGGGCTGAGAGAAGAATATAAAAAATATGGAATAAGAAGATTAGAAACAAAATGGGGTAAACTTTCATTATTTATTGGAATCTCAAGTTTATGGCTCATTCATTTTCTGTTTTCTTCCATAATATTTGCAATTATCGCAATAATTCTAGGTAAAATAGCAATTAAAAAGGGAGACAACACGTATGGAAAAGACGGCATGATGTGTGGAATCATTGTTTTGCTTATTGTGCTATACCTATGGATTTTGAATATTTATTTTATTTGATAATGGGCTCGGCCGGATTCGAACCGGCGACCTTCTGCCTGTGAAGCAGACGTCATAACCCCTAGACCACGAGCCCTGAAAGAAAATATTGCAGCATTTTTAAATGTTTTAGTGTTGGTTTTATCAGGACTTGCCTTTATCCTAACATGAGGATTGTTGTAAACTGTTCCCCATATATTCATCTCCATGATGATAAACTTGCAAGAGTTTATTAAATATCAAAAAGAAAATGGATGTTTTGCCCAAGTGGAGTGCAATTTAGCTTATGTGGAGCAATAACGAAAATTTATTCTGCCTAAGTGGAGTATAAATTGGTTGCTGTTTAATCTGTGTGGAGTTATAGTTATTATTTCTTTTTTTCTTGGTGGAATACAAGTGGATATTTCTCCTGTTTATGTGGAACAGCAACGAAATAATTCATTTCCCAAGCAGAGTAGAAGTTGATTTATCTCACTTTTTCTTTATTCTTTTTCTTATCCAAGCTACAGCCATCGCAGCAGTGAGGAAAGCAATCAATTCAAAGCCAAGTACACCTTTTTTGTTTTTAACCTTAACCCACTGTTTCAACACATCAAATGCTGAGTACATGTCTTCAAGAACCGATGAGTAAGCTGGAGTAAAGAAAAGTTTCAGAAAACAATTATTAATATGGATAATCCTTACATAAATGGAATTGAAGGCTTTTTATTCTTGAGAACTCAGTTGATGCTGAAGCAAGCAAAATATTGAAGCTTTAATTTGAGGTGGTAAATGTAATAAAAATTGCAAATTGGCAAATTATACAATGACACTTTGCCATTTTCGTTGGCAAAGTTAGATTATATAGCTCATATGCTTTGTTTTTATTCATACTTAAACGTGAGAGATGATTTTGTGCTCAAAAGAACTTCATAACTTCTATTTCATCTTTCGCCTTATTTCCCGCTTTATCATATACAATAGCTTTTATCGTATGTTTGAAAAACGCTCTTTCATCCCATACGTATTCATATGGCTCATTGCTCACGTTGCATTTTTTCACCCCATCTATATAGAATTCAACATGAGATACTCCAGAATACGAATCATTTGCAATAACTTCTATCTTTATTTTTCCAATTATAACCACGGAAAACCATGGAAATATTTTTTTTCCTAAGAAATAGATACCATTATCTGGTTTTTTTATGTTTACAGCAGGCTTTGTTTTATCTATTTTTATCGTAATAATTTTTGTTTCTTCTACATTTCCCAAATGATCTTCTGCACAGTAGTTTACTGTGTAAATCCCGTCTTGAGCAAGGTTAAACATCACAAAGTTGTCTTCCTGGCTACCGTTTGTGCCGTATAATATCCTTGCTACTCCACAGCCCGAATCTGTCGCATTTAAAGCGATGGTAACATTACTATTGTACCATTTATTGCTTCCCTTGATTCCACTTATGCTTATTCTTGTTTCTGGAGGGCTGTTATCAACATAATGTGTTTGATTTGTCACATTTTCAACATTTCCAGCCATATCAGTTGAGTAGTATTCAAGGTAGTGCTTACCTTCCCCGATCAGAGTGAAGTTTCCGGTATATTCCATCCAAGCGGTCCAACTTCCATTATACCATACTCTATAATATGTTTTGTTTACTCCGAGCCCACCAGGATCGTCTACAGCTGTCAAGTTGATTGTTGTACTTGATGTAATCCATTCATCATCTGGGCCATACTTTGGTTCTTCAACCGTTTCTAATGTTTCGGGCGGTTGTATATCCTTTACAAATATTTCCCTGCGGTAGTTACTGGTTAGTCCATAGTCATCTGTTAAGGTTAAATTTACTACATAGTTTCCAGCCGTATTATATGAATGGTTTATTATTTTACCCGTTCCATTTGTTCCGTCTCCAAAATCCCATTCATATGTTGCATTTCTATCTGGATCATAGAATGATAAGGAAGCATCAAATGTTACATTTTCGCATTGGACGGGTTCCTTTGGAATATAATCAAAATAAGCTACTGGTTGGGAGGTGTCTAAGGTTTCGTTTATATCATTGCTTATTGTCTCGTCTATATTACCATCGCCATCGTAGTCAATTTCAGCCACTAATTCAGTTTTTAGTGGCAACATATCGAAACTTAGGTTTGTGTTAGCCTGTAAAGAGATATTTGTGAGTCCCACAAAAGAAAGATTATTATTTTTAGGGAAAAAATCAGAAATATTTAAAATTCCTTCGTCATAGGCACTCACATTAACTACATAAGTTAAATTTAGAGGGAGATAAAAAATTTTTAATTCATCTCCTGAATATACGCTTGCGTTAGGTATTTGGTTGGTTCCCAAATCGTTAATTATCCTACCGTACTCATCAGTTATTGTGACATTTACGGGGCATGCAACAACTAAGATATAAAAACTCATGGTATCCTTTATATAATCTACTAATTGACGAATTAACTTTCCCCAAAAAGCCCTGTTGCTTACTTCTGCTGGTAGCCAACTAATGGCTCTATCATAGGGATAATTATCCACTTCAAAACCCTTGGGACCTACTTTGTGGAATTTAGCGAAATGTGTTTCTCCAGGATAATTACTGTCATAAATTGCAACAATTAAATCGTTCCCACATTCCCAATAATTTAACGCTACTACTGCATGCCCCATTGTAGGTGGGAAATATCCTCCCCACCTTCCTTGCCACATGTTTAATATTAATGGTTTATTATTATCTATTGCATTCTTTATCCTTGAAATTTGGTAGTCGGGATCATACCATCCCAAATAGTTACCAAGTTGAGTGCCAATAGCTGCTGGAACTACTAAAGCCTGATGAATCTTTATGTCATTCTGAACAAGATGTTTTGGAAGATTGAAAGTTTCTTCATTTGGCAGAGGTTTTGAATTTGGATCTAATTTGTAAAAAAGACTCGCTGCACTCATACCATAGCAATATCCTCCAATGCGGTCAAAACCATATTTTGTTAATTGTTCATAAACGATAGGGGCTAATAAATTTGCAATTATATAAGCTGGATTATATGGTGAAGGAAGGAGGAAACCATAAGACGGAAGGAGGAAACCATATATAATGTTTCTTACCTCATCTTTGTCACTAAACCAACCCCAATTCTTGAAACCAAAACCATCAGGATATGATTTGAAAGGTGAATCGTCATACAATGTAAGAGGTTCTGAATAATAATTATTGCTTGGATCAGCATCATTGTCTATAAGAATTTTTGCATGTATAACGTTGGGGGGCATGCTTGTATTTAAAACAGGTCTTGCATTATCCCAATGAAAAATTACATCAGTATATTCACCAGTTAATAGGTTGGGTATGGGTTTCACCCTACATAAATAAAAACCTGCTTGGTGGTCACCATCCGTAGTGGTAAAATTTTCTCTGATTACAAATAAAATCTCCGCATCGTTGGCAACACCTTCTCCTATATTTTTAATCCTAACATAAAAATCTACAGGTTGACCTACCATTGGAGCTGTTGGATTACTGGCAATATTTTCAATAGTGAGATCTGGCAATGCTCCATGATTTCCTCCCCATGGGCTCATCAATGGATAATGGTCAACATTGCTTTCTCCGGGAATATAATATGGCGTATCTCCTATTCCATCATTATCAGCATCTGTGCCAGTGTAATCATCCCAATAATTGCCTTCCTGGATTGTATCATTATCCCATTGATTGTTACATTCATCATAAGCATTTTGACCATTATTAATGAAGTTATTATGATATAATAGGTTGTTGTTGCTGGAATAATAAGCATAGATGCCATATTCATCGTTGCTTGTTATGTTGCAATTGTAAATTTCATTGTTGCTGGAAAGGTAGGCAAAAACACCGTCACCATTGTTACTTATGTTGCAATTGTAAATTGAATTATTGTTGCTGAAACACCAAAGCCCAATGCCATAATCATCGTTGCTTGTTATGTTGCAATTGTAAATTGAATTGTTGTTGGAATACTCAAACCTGATGCCATAATCATTGTTGCTTATTTTGCAATTGTAAATTGAATTGTTGTTGGAATACTCAAACCTGATGCCATAATCATTGTTGCTTATTTTGCAATTGTAAATTGAATTGTTGTTGGAAGAGCCAAGCACGATGCCATAATCATTGTTGCTTATTTTGCAATTGTAAATTGAATTGTTGTTGCTGCTGGAAGAATAAAGGATGATGCCATGTTCATCGTTGCTTGTTATATTGCAATTGTAAATGTTATTATTGCTGGAAGAGCCAAGCCCGATGCCATATCCATTGTTGCTTATTTTGCAATTGTAAATTGAATTGTTGTCGTTGGAAGTGCCACCGATGCCATCGCCATTGTTGCTTGTTATATTGCAATTGTAAATGTTATTATTGCTGGAAGAGCCAAGCCCGATGCCATCCCAACTGTTGCTTGTTATTTTGCAATTGTAAATCGAATTGTTGCTGCAAAAATAAAGCATTATGCCATATTCATCGTTGCTTGTTATGTTGCAATTGTAAACGGAATTGTTGCTGGAATGCCAAAGCCTTATGCCTTTATTATTGTTGCTTATGTTGCAATTGTAAATTTCATTGTTGCTGGAAAAATATATTTTCACGCCAGCATATGGATGGATACCGCTATTTCTAATTGTAAATCTCTCTATGCTTACTCCATCTACAGTGATATTCACAACATCTCCTGCATGATCTCCATCTATTATTGTTGTTTCTTTATTTTCTCCTACGAGATTTATTCTTTTATTTATAACAACATTTTCATAATATACTCCACCGTAAACAAAAATTGTATCTCCATCGTTTGCATCATTTATTGCTTCTTGAATAGTAGTATAATTTCCTGGTCCGCTTCCTCCTACATAAAGAATATTTCCTCCTGTTGCCTCCGCTTCCGCCTTGCTTATATAAAATCCATTTTTTATTTCATACATAACAAATCCTGCAACTAATATACCCAAAACCAGAAGAAGCATGCATACTCTTTTTGATTTCATGTTATTGCCTCTGAAAACATATCAAAATTTTGCATAAAAATTTTTTTATACTCACTCAACAATCAATAAATAAAAAGAGGAAAGAGTGGAATTAATCTAACTTCTCTAATCTACAATAGCTGTCAACGTTACTGTTTTCGTTGCCTCAGCAGGCGTCAAGCCAGCCTCGAAATATGGCTCGTAGCCATCTGCGGTTATGTATAGATCATATTTCTTGTTTCCATCTGCCCTCAATGCTCCTTTTGCCTGTCCATTTGCATCGGTTACACCATCGTATCTCACAACAGTTGAACCAGTATCCTTATACACAACTTTCGCTCCTTCTATTGGAGCAGTTCCATCGGAAGTAACAGTTGTGGTAAATTCGGTTGGAGTTAAAGCATCTTTGGAAGCAGCATCAGGAGCAAGTCGCCATGTCCCAATAAACACATTGAATCCAGATGCCAAAGTTCCTTTTGCATAGTAGCCGTAGCATGCCTTCTGCAAAGCATTAAAAGTATGCCATCTGTCAACGCCTGCAGCAAAGTCATTTCTTACCGCCTGCTGATTGGCAGTGTTGGGATTAGCTGGCTTAAGCCACTCTCTCATTATCCATACTCCCTTCCTCACCATATGCACTGCTGACTTGCCTATCTGCCCACTCATATCCGAATAATGCGGGGAATATACCTTTATCACGTTTCTATATACAACAATTTTTATGAAATTTCATTTCTGTAACGAGGGATAAGGAAAGGAAAAGCATGATGTTGCTTTAAGATAATTTTTTATTCTTCAAACAAATACAAAACATGGAAATAATTTTCAGCAAACACGCTAGAGAAGTTATAGGGATAAGAAAAATAAGAAAAGAACTAATCAAAAAGCTATACTGAATCCATATGAAGTAAAGAAGGAAGGAGAAATAAATATTGCCCACTATTTTCTAAATGATAAAGTGCTGAGAGTAATTTTTAAAAAGATGGATAAAGCTTATATGGTGATTACAGCTTATATAACACATAAAGGAAGGTATGGTGGTATAAAATGAAAATATCATATGATCCAGATACAGATGCACTTTATATCATATTCAAAAAGAGAAATTATAAAATGAGCAAGGAATTAGAAAGGGACATTATATTTGATTACTCTAAAGATAATGAAATTATTGGAGTGGAAATATTAAATGCATCCAAAAAACTACCCAAAAAGGAGCTAAAGACAATAAGTTTTGATATATTGGTAAAGTAGAATTTATTCCTTCCACCATTCATATGGTTGCATCAAAGGATATCGGTCGAATTGAATCCATGGAATGGGAGGAATTATACCAATCTCTCCAATGATTGGTTTAGGCAAAGGAATATTTCAATCGCTTCAGTAATAAAAGATTTGCAAGAAAATTTGAAAAATGGTGCAAGAAAGAAGATATAGAAGTTGAACACACTCCTCCTTATTCTCCACAGGCAAAAGGAAAGATTGAAAGAGTCGTAAGAACCTTCA
>JAGGYX010000221.1 GCA_021162305.1 Thermoplasmata archaeon
CTCCAAGAGAAAACTCAAACCATTGGTGGAGAAGAAACTTGTATGGGGCTGGGACGACCCTCGCCTGCCGACGCTGCGGGGCTTGGCGAGGCGTGGCATATTGGCGGAAGCAATAAAGGAATTTGTCCTCTCGCAGGGGATTTCCAAAAGCGAGAGCGTGATTGCGTTTGAAAATCTCGAAGCTGTAAATCGCAAGTTATTAGATGGCAGAGCTAAAAGATTATTTTTTGTTCCTCAGCCTGTAAAACTCATTGTTGAAAATGCTCCCGAAAAGGAGGCTGTTCTGAAGTATCATCCTTCTATGGACATGGGAGTAAGAAAAATAAAAACAGGAGGCATTTTCTATATTCCACAGGATGATGCCGTTATGCTTAAAGAAGGAAGCAAATTTAGATTGAAGGATTTATATAATGTTGTTGTAAAAGAGAAAGGAAGCATTATTAAAGGAGAGTTTGCTGGCGAAAAATTACTGCCAATTCCAAAAATACAATGGGTGAGCGATGAGAAGTATGAAATGAATGTTATTGTTCCAATGCTTCCATTTAAAAATGGAGAGTTTGACCGAAATAGCCTTAAAATTGTAAAGGGGTTCGTGGAAAAAAATATTGAAGAAATAAAGCATGGTGAAATTGTCCAATTTGAAAGATTTGGTTTCGTAAGAATAGAGAAAAACGGAGGAATAAGAGGAATAAGAGCTCACGCTTAGGCTTTCAGCAGATATAATTCAAAGGAAGTTTCTTTCTCATTGCTCCTGACCTCTATTTTTCCTCCATATTTTTCAACAATTTTTTTAACCAAATGCAAACCCAAGCCAGAGCCATTGCTTCCTTTGCCTTTTACTCCCATTTCAAATATTGCATCTTTAATCTCATCCGGGATTTTTTCACCATCATTTTTTATCTCCACCACATAATATTTTCCATTTTCCCTTACATTGATATATATATTTCTGCAATTTGAATGCTTTATTGCATTCTCTATTATGTTTGAAAAGATGTTTGAGAGCATTTCATCAGCTAAAACCCTGGCTTTTGCCCCATTATAATGTATTTTGATTCCCTTTTCTTCTGCAACATCAACAAAATATTCCATACTCTCTTTTATTGCTTTATCGAGCTCAGCCTTTTTAAGTTTTATTTCATATGCCCTGCTTATCATCCTCAGTTTTAAAAGCAAATCCTTAATTGAAAGCAGATTATCAAACGCCTTTTTGACCAGCTCCTTTAGCTCTTTATCCTTTTCTTCATCTTTAATCAATTCCATTATGCCGAGAGCTATCTGAAGACGATTGCTTATATCATGTCTTAGTAAAGAATTGTATACCTCGAGCTCTTTTCTTGCTTCTTTTATTGGAGTAATATCTTTTATTATTCCCTGATAAATTATTTCATCCTCTTTTTTAAACATAACACTTGATAGCAAGCAATCAATTTCTTTTCCATCTTTTCTTCTGAGCTTAACCTCAAAATTTTTAACATATCCTCTTTTTTCAATCTCTCTTTTGAATCTTTCCCTATCTTCTTTATTGACATAAAGGTTTGTTACATTTATACGCATTAATTCTTTCTTGCTATATCCGAAAAGCTCTTCTCCTGCTTTATTTATATCAAGCAGCTTTCCTTTTTCATTTGAAATATAAACTGCATCCAGTGAATAATCAAATATATCTCTATATTTCTTTTCGGATTCTTCAAGCGATTTTGTTAACTCTTTTAGTTTCATAACCATCTCATTGAAATTTTTTGCAAGCTCCCCAATCTCATCTTTTGGAGATATATCCACGGTATATTCAAGATTTCCTTTTGCAATCTCAGTTGTAGCTTTCTTCAATTTTTCAATTGGCTTTGTAATGCCCAGGGAGAAGAATATTGAAATGGCAATAACGGCTATTGATATTGATATAGCCACAAACCATAGCAAACTCCTCATTTTTTCAATTGGTTCACTCACTACCTCTTCTGGAAGAATAAAAACAAGAGAACCATTGATCTGGCGGAGCGGATAATAGGCGACATAATAAGTAGAGGACATTTTTATTCTTTGGATTCCATGACTTCCATTCTTTATCTCTCCATATAAAAGGGAAAGCCCGCTTATATTTTTTATATTGTGTTCGGGAAAACTCTCTTCCCATGTTTTGTTACCGGCAGTATAATTGGGATGAACAACTATGTTTCCGTTTCTATCAACTAAAATTGCATACCCATTATTTTCAAATTTTATATCGAGAATATCACTCTTTATTGTAGGAAGAGGTAAATCTAAGGATACAACACCGATAAACCTCCCGTCTCGAGTATATACTGGTTGCGAATCACTTAAGGTAACTTCTCCCGTATTTACATCAATATATTCTGTCCATACATTTTTACCCTCATTTTTTGCCTCTATATACCATTCTCTTATTCTATGGTCAAATGTTCCAATTTTTTTTAATTTATCAACGGTTTTGCTATCGCTTAAAAAAAGTATACCACTTTCCGTTCCAAAATAGGCGAGGCTGACTTCCCTATTGCGAGAGCAGATTCCTTTTATTATTGTAAAAACATTTGCGAAATTTTTCACATCTTCATAGCTTCCATTTGGAGCAAACCATATGTAGCTATAGTTTATGTTTCCATCGATTTCCCCCCATCTTTCTCCAATTTCTTGGGATGCTGTTTCAATTTCCTTTTCAAGTGTATTAAATATTCTGTCATATTCCTCAGCTTTTGCTTCTGTTATCTTCATTATTCCATTTTCTGTTTTCTCTCTAATTTCTTCCATACTCTTTTCAGATAAAAATTCACTGAATAAAAGTAAAGGAACCAGTGAAATTAATAGTAGCAACACAAGCAATTTGATTCTTAATTTCATTCTAATAAAAAATAAACAAATTGTATTTAAGCATTTATAAAAAATTTTTAATTACTGCAATTGTATTTCCAGCCTTAATTTTCTGTCCTTCTTTTACGATTATTTGGCAATTTTCTGGAAGCATAATCTCAACACGGGAACCAAATTTTATTATTCCCAATTTTTCTCCTTTTTTAACATACTGTCCTTCTTTAACATATGGCAAAATTCTTCTCGCAAATATTCCTGCAATTTGAATGATAACTATTTCACCTATTTCTGTATCCATGTATATCTCCATTCTTTCATTTTTGCTTGCGTCCCCATATGCAGGTTTGTGCTTTCCTTTTTTATATACCATCTTTATTACTTTTCCATCATATGGAGCAAGATTTACATGCATATCAAATATGCTCATGAATATGGCTATTTTATTTTTTCTCGCATACAAAATCTTTCCATCTGCAGGAGATACTATGTCATTGCCTATTCTCCTCTTCACATCTCTAAAGAAATAGAGGAAAAAAATCTGAAAAATAGCAGCGAGAAATGCAAAAATTATGAATACATGATTTAAGAACGAGAGTATGAAAAAAATTAATAAGAAAGGCAATGGAGCCAGAGCAATTTTATGGCAGCCTTTTGCTATCATCTTAAGAACATCCTTTCTATGGGACCATACCTTTTATATAAATCAACTATCCCAGTTATTCTGTCATATAGTTCCGGAAGTAAATCAAATATGTAATATGCTATTATTATGAGAGCCAATAAAGAACCAGTTTTCCCCACCACATTATGCATGAAAGAGAAAGAATATCCAAGCTTTTCCACCCCATATATCACTCCAGCATTTCTGATGAGATTGAGTACATATATAGTTGGAATTGTTGCAAGAAAAGCCTTTATTCGCCTTTTTAAATCGACGCCCTTCAATGCCATGAAAACTCCAATAAATACTGCCATTGATTGCAGGCCAGTGCATGCCAAAACGAGGCTGACACTATAATGGTCATTGAAATATATGGGAACTTGGATATTTATCATTCCACTGGGATTGCCGACACTTATATTGTATCCAAATATTTTCAGAAGCCATACACTTTGAACAGCAACCATTTTTATCAGAAATCCAGCTAAGAATGGTATTTTTTGAACCACAAAATAAATCAAACTTGCATAAAATGTTGAACCAGCGAGAAAATCCAGACTTTTTACCCTTTCATTCCTTTTATAGCTTAAATATTCATGATATGAAATGTAAGAGAGGAAATATACTCCCAGAATGCAGAATGTTGCATTGAAAACATCGCCTTCTTCCTTATAATATAAATATTCAGGCTGCATTGCCCAGTATGAAGCAAAGATAAGCCATGCAATGAAAAGAAAAAAATGCTTTTTTTTACCTCTTCCAAAATAACCATAAGCAAATATAATTAAAGAA
>JAGGYX010000148.1 GCA_021162305.1 Thermoplasmata archaeon
TCAATAATTATAATTGGAAAAATAACTATAGAAGTTGTTGCCAATGATTTATATGGAATATCTCATGTTGAATTCTATATAGATGGAGTGAAAAAATGCAACGTGAGCAATGAACCATATGAATACATATGGGATGAAAGAGCGTTTTTCAGACATACGATAAAAGTTATTGCATATGATAAAGCGGGAAATAAGGCAAAAGATGAAATGGAAGTTATGAAGTTCTTTTGAGCATGGCAAAATCATCTCTCACATTTAAGTATGGACAAAAACAAAGCATATAACCACATAAAATCACTTTGCTTCGTCTCCTTTACTTTATCATTTTTGAATGGCAATGAAATTTTCATTTATCGCTTTTTCAATTTTTTCACATGTAAATTCACATGTAAAAGATGATTTTAACTGTGCTCGTATTCATTTACGATACAGAGGCGAGTACTTCTTGACAACCCTTAAACTTTTTGATAAAACTTATATAAATGGATACCATGTATTAAACGAGATGGGAATATTTAGCAAACTTTCGGATTGGTTGAAATCTATTTTTGGTAAAAGACATGTGAGGATAGGCATATATGGTCCTCCCAACGCTGGAAAAACGACGCTTGCAAATAGAATCGCACAGGACTGGAGTGGTGGTATAGTTGGAGAAGTTTCTGAGATTCCTCATGAAACAAGAAAGGTGCAGAAGAAAGGAGGCATAATTATAAAAGATGGAAAAGCAAGCTTGAGAATAGATATTGTTGACACACCAGGTATAGCTACAAAGGTTGATTTTCATGAATTTATGGAATATGGACTTGATGAAGAAGAGGCAAAGAAAAGAGCAAAAGAAGCCACAGAAGGAGTTATAGAAGCAATTAAATGGCTTGATAATATAGATGCTGTTATCTTGCTCATGGACAGCACAAAAAATCCTTTCACACAGGTTAATATAACAATACTCGGCAATCTTGAAGCAAGAGAACTGCCAGTTATAATTGCGGCAAATAAAATAGATTTAGATGGCTCTACTCCAGCAACTTTAAAATCTGCATTTCCACAGCATGAAGTTATTCCTATTTCTGCATTAACAGGAGCAAATATAGATTTACTTTATAAAGCAATGTTGAGAAAATTCAGGAGGAAATGATATGACGAGCGTGAATTTCATATCACAGGCAAAGCTTGAAGGACTGGATAGCCAGGAAAAGCTTGATTTTATTTTAAAAGAAGTGAGAAAGGGACAGATACTGGTTCTGGAAAAGGGACTCACACCAGAGGAGCAGACAAAGCTAATAGAAATGACAATGGAGAAAATAAATGAAAAATTTGCTGGAATAGAAATGGAAAGTTATGTGAATGAAAAGCCAACTTTGCTGGAAAAAATTTTTGGAAGAAAAAAAGTCAGACTTACAATAATAGGACCTGCCGATAAAATAAAAACAATATATAAAGATAAAGATATTATAAAAGCTGTAATAAAGTGAAAAAATGCCTCATCAATGTTTGAAATGTGGAGAAATATACGAAGATGGTTCAAAATATGTTCTAGAAGGTTGTCCAAAATGCGGAGGAAGAATTTTTCTGTATACAAGGAAACCATTGCCTGAAAAAACAAGAAAGAAAATTTTGAAAAAAATAGAAAATGAAGAAATAAGCTTTGAGGGTAAAAAATTTGATGAAATAGCTGAAGAAATTGAGAAAAGAAGGCAGAAAGCAATAGAAGAAGCAAAGAAGCAGAAGGAAAGAGTGGAAAGTATTAAAGTTGAAGATGTTGGTGAGTATGAAATAAATCTTGAAAGGCTGATTGAAGGGGGAATAATAGTGGAGAAAGGAGGAACATATTTTATCTACCTCCCATCTCTCTTTTCAATGAGGAAAAAATAAAAAGCTCTTTGCATTAGCCAATCATGATAAAAGAAAAAGAAATAACAAAACTGATAATTAATGAATATTTTAACAGCCTTCTCTCTGACATAGAAATAGATGTAGCCATCGTTGGTGCAGGTCCAAGTGGTCTAACAGCTGCACGAATTCTCGCAAAGCACGGCAAAAAAGTTGCAATTTTTGAAAGCAGAGTAGCACCTGGAGGCGGCATGTGGGGGGGCGGCATGCTTTACCCAGTTATTGTTGTGAAGCAGGGTAAGGAATTGCTGGAAGAAGTGGGCGTGAAGTGCAAGCGTGTTAATGACTACTGGACAGCCAGTGCAATAGAGACTACATCAAAGCTTATATCTGCTGCCATAGATGCAGGAGCAAGATTGTATAATGGAACTACTGTTGAGGACATCATTGTCAGGGAAGGAAAGGTTTCGGGAGTTGTTATCAACTGGACACCTGCCCTTCAACTTGGCTTGCTTGTCGACCCACTTTCTATAGAAGCAAAATTTGTTATCGACGCCACAGGACATGATTGCTATGTTGCAAAGAAAATTGAGAAACTTGGAGAGAAGAAAATAGAGGGCGAGAAAGCAATGTGGGCTGAGATGGGCGAAAAGGCGAGTGTTGAGCATAGCAAGGAGATATATCCCGGCTTATATGTTGCAGGGATGGCAGCTATAGCGTATGCAGGCTCTCCGAGAATGGGTCCAATTTTTGGAGGAATGCTGTTATCAGGAAAAAAAGTCGCGGAGGAGATATTGAAAAAGCTATAGGAGATGCCAAGCTCTTCCTTTTCATTTTTCTCACCAGCAGCAGCGACAGCGGGTATTGTCTTTATGAAGCAATTTTGTTCATCATTAGCAATATATTTTTAAACCATTATGTATGCATTATGTATTTCTCATAAATTTTAAATACAAAAAATTTTTATATTTTTGGTGGGAGAATGAAAAAGGTGTTGAAAAGAATACTCTGTATTTTGGTGGTATTATCTTTTTTACTACCGATAAATGTGATAGCAAGAGATACAAAAGATGAAGCAGATTTATCTATAGAAATTGTTAGATATACGCTGACTGATATGGGAAATAATATGGCTAGGATCGATGCCAAAGTTATCAACAATGGTACTGGGGATGCAGTTAATTTCGGTGTCTTATTTGCATGGGGTGAACCAAACAATATAATCTTGAAAGAAAAAATCAAATTTTTGAAAGCTAAAGATTCTGTTAATATTTCATTTGATTGGAAAGTTGTTTCAGATGCACATGGTATAATAGCGATTGTGGATCCAGCAAATGTTGTCGATGAAATAGAAGAATATAATAACATAGATTGTTTACCAATCCCTATAGATGATGGGGAAAAAGAGCCGGATTTTGGGGCATTATCAACCTATCCCACCACTTGGCGTGAGGGAGAAAGTTGGGACAAAAGCTGGGATAGCAATAGTGGAAATAGTTGGTATATCAAAAGCAATAGTGGAACATCCAACGGAAAATATACAAGGCAAAGAGATTATCATGGCTCATATGATTATGCTGAATGGAATTTCACTGTATATCAAGCTGGTACATATTATTTCTGGGTGAGAGCTTATCATTACTACTACGCTTGCACAGATGTTAGGATGTTTTGGAATGGACAACAAATTGGGAATTCGCAAAGCTTTTATAAGAAAAGAGAATGGGAATGGAAATGGACGCTTTTTGGTTCTAAGCATTTATCAAAAGGAGAAGGAACCTTAAGAATAAAAGGATATTCCAACTGGTATATGTGGATAGATAATATATTGATTACTGCCAACCCCAATTATACTCCTAGTGGAAAAGGGGTCGAGGGTTCGACGTCTCATTCAATTGGTACAATGAGTTTAGGCGAGGCTGTTGATAATACGCAGCTAAGCTGGTCAACAGGGGGAAATGCTAACTGGTTTGGAGAAGTTGATACATACTATTACGACCATGACGCTGCCCAGAGTGGGGACATTGGCGATAGCGAGAATACATGGATTAAAACCACAGTAGATGGGCCAGGAACAATAAAATTCTACTGGAAGGTCAGTTCAGAACAGAATTATGATTACCTAAGATTTTATATAGACGGCTCTCAAAAAGCAAAGATTTCAGGAAATGTGGGGTGGCAGCAGAAAACATACAGTGTGGGATCTGGTTCTCATGAATTAATGTGGAAATACAAAAAAGATGGAAGTGTTAGTAATGGAGATGACTGTGGATGGATTGATAAAGTTGAATGGATTCCAGAGCAAAATCAGCCTCCAGCCAATCCTTCCAAGCCAAGTGGACCAACTTCTGGTTATGTTGGAGAGATATATACATATTCTACATCTACAACAGATCCAGAAGGGGATCAAGTAAAATATGGATGGGATTGGGATGGAGATTATGTTGTGGATGAGTGGACGGGTTATTATTCTTCAGGTGCTACCTGCTCCAGAAGCCATTCCTGGGATTCGGAAGGAATTTATCACGTTAGAGTAAAGGCAAAAGATGTAAATGGAGTAGAAAGTGGATGGAGCTCATCGCTAACTGTTACCATCACCATTCCTCGGCCAGATATTGAATATTATAGTTGTCATATATATGATAAGGGATATGA
>JAGGYX010000064.1 GCA_021162305.1 Thermoplasmata archaeon
AATTCGCCGGAAGAACTCATTGTAAAATATAAAAAAGTTTGTGCTGAGTATGATAAACCACTGATTCAAGAATATATTCCTTATGGTGAGGAGTTAGGAGTGTATGCTTTATTCAATTGTGAGTCAGAGCCTGTAGCTTTAACAGTTCAGAGAAGAATAAGGTCATACCCTGTTTCTGGTGGGCCAAGTACGTTTAGAGAGACAATCAAAAATGATACCTCTAAAGAGGCTGTAGAAATTGCATTTAAATTATTAAAGGCTATGAAATGGATTGGGGTAGCTATGGTTGAATTTAGAGTAGATGCAAGAGACAAAACTTTAAAATTAATGGAAGTAAATTCAAGATTCTGGGGCTCTTTACAGTTGTCTATCTTAGCTGGAGTAGATTTTCCTTATTTGCTATATAGAATGATAATGAATGAAGATATAGAGCCGGTATTGGATTATAAGGAAGGAGTTAAATGCAGATGGCTACTACCCGGGGATATCTTGTGGTTTTTAACTTCTCCAAATAAACTAAAAAACCTCCCGGAATTTCTTAAATTCAATACCAATTATGATATCCTCTCATTAGAAGATCCAATGCCTACATTAGGATTTATATTAGCAACTGCAAGATATCTGTTTGATAAAAAAATGTGGAAATTTGTGCTTAGGAGATAATATGGTTAATGCCTTAAGTATTGACTTAGAATACTGGTGGTGTAGTGAATTTCTAAAGAAGTATTTACCTGAAGATAAGAACGAGTTAGATGACTTGATTTTTGATTCTCTATATCCACTGTTGGAATTGCTCGATAAGCACAACACAAAAGCAACATTTTTTGTATTGGGAATGGTGGCTGAAAAATATCCTCAACTTATTGAAGAGATTTACAAAAAAGGGCATGAAATTGCGAGTCACGCGTATTCTCACACAACTTTATATGAATTAGGAAGAGAAGGATTTGAAGAAGAAATAAAAAAATCCATAAATATTTTGGGTAAATATAAGCCGATAGGGTTTAGAGCTCCATCTTTCTCAATAAATAATTCAACAAAATGGGCTTTTGAAGTATTGGAAAAATATGGGTTTAAATATGATTCAAGCATTTTTCCTATTAGAACTATGCTTTATGGTGTCCCAAATGCTCCCGTGCATATTTACAGACCCTCTAAAAATGATGTGACTAAGCATGACCCAGATGGCCAGATTATAGAGTTCCCTTTGACAATATTCAGGTGTTTAGGGAAGAACATTCCAATTGCTGGTGGATTTTATCTTCGAGTATTTCCTCTTTGGTTTTTAAGATGGGGGATAAAAAGGATAAACAGAAATAGACCTGTGGTGATTTATATTCACCCTTGGGAAACCTATCCCAAGATACCAAGATTAAAAGTTCCTTTATTTTCCAGATTTGTAACTTATTACGGCATTAACTCTGCTTTAAAAAAGTTTGAGACATTGCTAAAAGAGTTTGAATTCAAGCCAATAAGAGAAGTATTAAAAGAATTTCAACTTGGGGCAAATCAAGTTATCGCAGAGATTAAGGTTGCAAAGTAATGAAAGGGGTAGTCTACATTTTCAAAACTTCACCTGCTACGCTTGAAAGTGATATTGAAAAGATATTGAATACACCTGATTTTCAAAGATTAAATCCCAATGAAGAGACCTATATCAAGATTAATGCAAATTATGACAGATTCTGGCCTGGTTGTAATACTTCTAAGTGGTTTCTGGATGCTTTGTTAAAAAAAATTGAGAAATGCAGGTATAAAATCGAAATTTGAGATGGTAAAAACAAACATCCTAACGATTGTGAGGAAGCAATGGGAGAAGCCATCAACTTGGCAACAGGGAGGGAGATAAGAATTATTGACTTAGTTAACTGGATAAAAGAAATAATCGGGAATGACGCAGGAATTCTTTTCAAGAAACGGCGAGCATGGGACAAGAAGTCAAGACTTTTAGCATTTATTGAGAAGGCTAAGAGGATTCTTAAGTATTGGGGCCTGTTGAGAACTGGGAGAACATAAAGAAGAGAGGAGAGTTTCGGATGAATAATATGAGGATACTTGTTGTTCAGGACGGTGATTGGACTAAGAAAGGGCCACATCAACAACATCATCTAATGGAAAGATTATCTTTGAAGGGGCACGAAATTAGAGTTATTGGTTTTGATCAGCTTTGGAGAAGTGGCAAGGAAGGATTTATTTCAGAAAGAGAAGAATTTACTGATCTTGCTAGATTTTATGAAGGGGCAAAAATAACATTTATTAGTTCATGTTTTATTAAATTACCAATTCTAGATTATGTTTCCTTTTTATTTTCTTCGAGAAAAGAAATTAAAAGGTCAATGGAGGAATTTAAACCAGATATTGTTATTGGTTTCACAAGCGTATTAAGTAATTATTGGGGTATGAAGTTTGCAAGAGATAGGGGTATTCCTTTCGTATATTATTGGACAGATGTCATTCATACACTTATTCCTTTTAGAATACTCCGTCCGCTCGCTAAGTTGATAGAGAAAAAAATAATAAAACACTCCACAATGGTCATGATTATTAATGATGCTCTTAGAGATTATGTTATCAGTTTTGGTGCCGATCCGTCCCTCACAAGAGTTATACCAGCAGGTGTAAACTTCGAATATTTTGATCCATCAAAAATTGATCGATTTCAAGTTCGAGAGAAATACGGTCTATCAAAAGAAGATTTTGTCCTGTTCTACATGGGTTGGATATATGAGTTTTCAGGTTTAAAGGAGATAATTTTAGAACTTATAA
>JAGGYX010000038.1 GCA_021162305.1 Thermoplasmata archaeon
GCATGCAATGGCATGGAAGAGCAGGGAGAAAAGAGACTGGCGGGCGTGTGAGACTGGCAAGGAAAAAAAGAAAATATGAAATGGGGCGAGACCCACTCCCAGCGGTTATAGGAGAGAAGGTGGCAAGAAAAATAAGGGGAAGAGGAGGAAATTATAAAATACGCCTGCTTGCCATTAAATATGCAAACGTTACAAATCCCAAGGATGGAACAACAAAAAAGATGGAGATAAAGGACGTGTTCGAAAACCCTGCGAATCCGCACTATGTAAGGCGAGACATAATAACGAAGGGAGCAATCGTCGTGACCGGTGCAGGCAAAGCAAAAATAACATCCCGCCCCGGGCAGCATGGCGTCGTCAACGCCGTGCTAATAGAAGAAAATGAGAAATAAGCTCGTTTTATGGCCAATTTATTTTGACAGCCATATGCCGAGATACTGGCGTAAAGTTCCAAAAAGCATGGCTGTAAGCAATCCAAGCATAGATGAAATTTTTAAAGCTGCAAAAAAACTTGGTTTAAATCCTGTAAAGGAAGAAAAAGCTCATCCAGCAAGATGGTGGAGAAAAGAAGGATGCATTTTAATTGAAAAGAAGGGAAAGAAGGCAGAAATAATAAAAAAAATTGCAGAGATAATTAAGGAAGGAAGAAGTGAGAAGGAGGCATAATCAATTTTTATTTTGTTGGCTTTTTATAAAAAAATCCACAAGGCGAGTAAATTGCTCCGATATTTCTTTCAATCTTTCTCCAATTTCTCCATATTTTCTGTCTAAATCATCAAAACGATTATTCATATCCTTATGCATTGCTTTTATTACAATGCTTCCCATATCAAGTTTTGTTATTATCTCTTATCATTCATATAATGCCAAGCATTGAAGAATGATTATAAGATGTTGAAGAAGCAACATCATCTAATTCAACGATTTTTTAAAAAGCATGGATAAAGAAATAACCAAAAATTGTCTATTTTTGGATTACGAGATATAAATCGGTAGCTTCTTTTATATTTTTCATTGCCTCTTCAATAGTTTCTCCCTGAGATATGCATCCCGGCAAAGATGGAACATATACAGTGTATCCTCCTTCCTCCTGTGATTCGAGCATCACCTTCAATTTTATATTCATTGAGAGAGAATAGATAAAGATTTTGGAAAAGTTTCGAAGTACAGGGAGATTGTTTTTGAAATTTTTTAACATATCTTGACAGGGGTTTCTCAACCTTTAGGCAGGAATTGCACAATATTCATCATATCATTCACAATGATTTTCATGAAGCATTTTGATATACTCTTTAAGTGCCTGGTTGCTGGTATATGCAGTATTATTGAGCATTTCTTTCAGGGTATTGCAGAATATTGTTCCATCTATATACTTGAATTCATATTCCCTATCAGGATTTTCACAGTACTTCAGAAAGGACTCAAGAATCCAGACAGTTTGTCGAGTTTTTTCAATTTCTGTCCGTGAATTGGCGAGACAATTTTCTCTAATTTTTTGTCTGAACTCCCTTCTCAAGTCATTTATCTCTATCTGTCTCTCAAATCTCTGAATCTCTAATTTATACTGTTTCTTTTTAAACTCCTCTATTTGTGCACTGATATTTTTTAATTCATCTTTTTGATCCTGTGTCAAAGCCGATTTACCATTGAACATGACATTAATCATTTTGGCAATCTGTTCTTCGGATGCTTCTGGAAATGCTTCTTTAAGATAAATTTTAAGTTGCTTTGTATGGAGTTTTTTCATGCAATCTGCATATTTAGCCCATACCTCTTTCCAGACATAATCTCCCCAACTGCTGTTTTCCGGAACATAGTATGCTTTTTTGATAGCTTCCTCCCATGTGCTTCCATTCATCAGTGCATATCCAACTCTCTTTTGGAATTTTTCCTGTTGCTCTCGTGTGACATTTATTTTTGAAGGAGATCCCGAACTATGGCCCATCATTAAAACTCCTCCTCCACAGGGTACACTTACCTGAGACCAATTTCCCCCGCATTGCAGCATGTTGTTCCACATGGATTCTCTATATATGTATGCCTGAACAACAAGGCTAAAGTTTTCTTTCAGGGACTTTATTTCCTTGGAATTATTTCTGCTCTCTCTGCGCAGCTCATTGATCTGCCTTTTTAATTCCTGCACTTTTTCATTATAGGTTTTATATATCTCCTGAATGCAGGGGTCATTAAATGTGGCATTGTCCTCCCACTGTCCAGGATAGCAGGTGAAGTTATCGTTAAGAGTCTTTATGTCTTCGTTGAATTTTTCTATCGATTCTTTCAGAGTATTATTCAACTCTGTAATCATCTGCTGCTTCTGATATATTGTCTCCTCATCCTCAGGACATCCTTCATTGCCCGTATATGATCTGCCATCCGATGTGAAAGGAGGACATTTATCTTCCGGCTTTTCAGGATATCCAAAGGGCCATGGCCTGACAGACGGTCCAGGTGTGGTGACACTGCCTCCAGGCCCAGGGTGGATGAGCGGCGGCTGCGGGTTATTTGGATTTTTGGATGGTATTGGTATTTTTTCCTCAGGATTGGGCTGTGGCGGTGGCTTTTTTGGAGGGCTTAAATGAGGTGCTATTGGCAGCTCTTCCTTAATGCAACAGCTTCCGCAACTTAGATGAACTCTCTCAATGAAAAATTCGGGATTGGGTAATTCGTCCAGTTTGTCAACTATGATTGAGTTGTATTTTGTTCTTTTGAGATTTCCTCTCAGGCATATTTCCCACACCTGTCCTAGAGAGTTGTTCGATTCGTTAAATGATGAAGTCAACTCTCCGGTATGGGGGTCATGTATGAGTAGCTCTTTTCCTCCTAAACTATGTATTGAAATTTCCCGTATGTATTTTTCATCCAAGTTGATTATAAATGCGTAATGAACCTCGTAATATGTTTCGCCATTACTCTGTACAGCGGAAACAAAATCTCTTGCGAGAAAAACACGATCGCCTCTCGAAATCTCATTGGAAATGTTTGCAGTGATATTGTTTCTATCTGTATTATCTTCCAGAATCTCATCAACTATTTTGTTGTATAGCTCCTTATCACGGTAATAGATTTCGGTTAAGTCAAATATGTTGGGCCAGAAGTGAAATTTTTCATACCATTTAATTCCTCCGTTGTTGGCATCTGCCAGAGATTGAGCATTCTTTATTAAGTATCGAGTATAATTCAGAGATAGGCTCTGTGAAGCATCAACATCATAGGCCACGTCTGTCAAAATCTTAGGAAGACTTCCATAGATGGGATGATTAACATTTACGATATTATTGGCGTTCTTGGAGGGAGACATAACGCCTGTATAAAATATTGCAAGAACAAATATAGATACAAGTATTGCGGATATAAGCAAAAAACCAATTTTCGGATTTTTAATTTTCATTTTTGCCTCATGGCTTTTATGCCATATTATATCGAGAAAAGGAGATATTTCTCACTATTCTCGATTTGCCTTTCCTATATTTTAATTTAATCCCTTATTTATATATTCCGATGCTGTAAAGAACCTTATGTATCTTATGTATCAATCCATTTATCTCACAAATCACAAAACAATGATTTTACAGTAGCGATATAACATAGACTAAGTATATGATAAGCCGATATTATTGACCCCATAATAATTTTCCCATCATATAGTTTCGCAAATAAGAAGATAATGAGTATTTAGTATCAAAACAAAATAAACTAAGTGTTGCAAATGTATAGACTATATCCCAAAACATAAAATTGATAATGACTGGCTCACATATTCAGGATGTCATATACGGGATGGTTTCTGGTCGAGCTATATTACATGATGAAAAGATTTGGAAAGAAAAGGATTGGCAAAATTGTTAACTCAACGATTGCCGTTCTTCTTTTCATTTTTGCCTTCTATATCTTCATGAAAACCGTGGTTTTGATTTAACGAGCATGGATTGCTTTTTTCTAAACCTTATTTCAAGAATTTTTTCTCTCCATCTTCAATGATAAAAACTTTTCCTTTCTTTTTTGCTTTTTTCCATTTCAACTTCTGCACTTCATTGAATTCTTCTATGGCAATGATGGCAGAATGGCTTCCTTTAAACAGAATATCATCCCATTCAATATATCCACAATATATTGGATTGGATAAAATTCTCGCCACCGTCTTTTTTGTCCATTTCCCACCTTTTTTTGTTTTGATGCCACTTTCATTTAACCAATTCTCAATTTCTTTCAAACTATGGCCACCAAGATACATTTCAAACATTTTTTTAACTATGCCAGCTTCCTCGCCAACGACAACAAGATTTCCGTCATTATAGGCATAGCCATACGGCGACGGCGACCCAAGCATACCCGCTCCTTGCTTTGCCTTCTGGCGCATGCCGTCATAGACTCGCTCTCCAATCTGCTCGCTTTCGAGCTGGGCTATTCTTTGAATGATGTCCATGACAAAACGCCCCATTGCAGTGCTTGTGTCAAGGCTTTCTGTCATTGAAACAAATTCCTTGCCTTTCTTTCGCAACTCCTCCATCATTAGCATGAAATTTTTGCTGTTTCTATGGATTCTATCCATTTTCATTACAAGCAAAATATCCCATTTTGGCATGTCTTCCATCATTTTTTTGTAAGCTGGCCTGTTGACATTGCGTCCGCTGTAGCCATCGTCAACATACTCTCCAGCTATTTTCCATCCTCTCGCATGACAGTAGCTACGCAACTTTTCAAGTTGAGCAGCAAGACTAAAGCCTTCTTTTGCCTGATCCTCTGTGCTTACGCGAGCGTATATAGCAACTTTTTTCTCATTTTCCATATTATCGTGTCCAACGGTAGTCCGTAAGACACTATATTTTATGGCAATATAAGCATTGCTAAATTTTTTTGTATTGCATTGATATAAGCTTAGTATAGTATGTAGCTAAACTAAATACCCAAAATGCATACTAAGCCTATACTTTTAGAATTTTAAATCTCTCATTTCATTCATTATCCAAATTTTCATTTTCATCCCCCTTTTCGTTGCAAATTTGCCATTTCGTGAATGCTACAATATAACAAATGTCAATATAATTTATTTATCTGCCATGTTATACAAACATGCGTAGCAAAAATTTGCACGACAAAATGTTCATAATGCTTGAAAAATTTTTGAAACCATTTCATCGTGCTTACATAAATTTATATGAAAAAATGACTTTGGAAGAATTTGAGATGGTGAACATAACCAAAGAAAGCAATGTTCTTCACATTGGATGCGGTCCTATACCAAATACGCTTATCATACTCGCAAAAAATATTCCAGCTAATTATGTTGGCATAGATAAAAGCAAAGAAGCAGTTGAAATGGCAAGAGAAATGGTGAGGAAATATGGCGTGAACATAAAAATAGAGCACGGAGATGCATTAACATATCCATTAAAAGATTTTGATATCATCATAGTTTCTTTTGGAGTTGAACCATCCAACGAGATTTTTGAAAGAATACGGCAGGATATGCGAGACAACGCCTTCATTTTATACAGAAAGCAATGGGATTTTATGGATAAAATTTACGCCCGTAACATTCCACAGGGCTTCAAAATTGTTGCAGAGCATAAAAGGCGGGATTTCATAAAATCATATCTCCTTCAAAAAGTTTAATTAAACGCAATACTTAATTTCTATAGTATCGATACTATGAAGTCTAAGGATTTGAAAAATGCAGACAACTATTTTTAATATACTGGCTATTTAATACCATGGCCATACTTCAGGTTGCTCTCGATTTAATAAATGGAAATCGCGCCATTCAAATTGCAAAAGAGGCTTTGGAGGGCGGCGCCGACTGGCTGGAGGCTGGCACACCCTTGATAAAGGCAGAGGGCATGGAGATCATCAGGCAGCTGGGCAGGCTGGGAAAAGTTGTTGCAGATATGAAAACCATGGACGTTGGAGCTGTCGAGGCTGAGATGGCAGCCAAGGCAGGCGCAGGCGTTATCTCAATTCTCGGGTTGGCGAGCGATGAGACAATAGAGGAGGTTGTGAAGGCTGCAAGGCGATATGGCATAGAAGTCATGGTGGATTTGATAGGCGTTAAAGATGTTGAGAGAAGAGCTGCAGAAGCGGAGAAGCTTGGAGCTGATTATATTTGCGTTCATACAGCTATAGATGAGCAGATGCTCGGAAAAAGCGCATTTGGAGAACTGGAAAAAGTGGCTAAAGTGTGCAGCATCCCAGTTGCTGTGGCAGGAGGGATAAACAGCGAGACTGCTGGCGAGGCTGTAAGAAAGGGAGCCAGCATTATCATTGTTGGAGGAGCAATCATAAAAGCAGAAGATGTTAAAAAAGCAACACAGGACATTAAAAAAGCCATGAGCGGGGCAAAGGTGAAGAGCAAATTGTTTAAGAAATATAAAGAGAACGAGCTAAAAAAAGCATTCAAAATGGTTTCGACTTGCAATATATGTGATGCAATGCATAATAAAGGAGCAATGCTCGGAATAAAGCCTTTGAAATATGGTTATCACATGGCTGGAAAAGCCCTTACAGTTCGCACCTTGGATGGAGACTGGGCTAAAGTTATAGAGGCAATAGATATAGCTGATGAAAACACAGTTATTGTGGTGGAAGAGCATGGAGATAAAGCAATATGGGGTGAGCTTGCTACAAATAGTGCCATCATCAAAAAAATAGAAGGCGTTGTCATAGATGGCTCTATAAGAGATGTTAATCATATAAAAAAGCTTGATTTACCTGTTTTTTACAGAAACATAAATCCAGAGGCAGGAGAACCGAAAGGATATGGAGAAATTGGCACGGAAATAAGATGCGGAGGGCAAATTGTAAGAAAAGGAGACTGGATTATTGGAGATGATAATGGGGTTGTTGTTGTTCCAAAGGAGAAAGCTGTTGAAATTGCAAATAGGGCAATAAATGTTATGGAAAAAGAAAATAGGATAAGAGAGGAGATAAAAAGAGGAAGCAGCCTTGGAAAAGTTCTTGAATTAAAAAAATGGGAGAAGGTGAAATAGCTATAATGAAAATATTATTACATTTATCTTATCTTCCGCCACATTTTCATCATAAGCAATAACTTTTATTTCATGCATTCCTATGGCTGTCTCATCCCATGTCCATTGATATGGTGGTTCGCTATCCACATATTTGAGTTCAGAATCAACATAAAATTCGATGCTTTCGCCATTCGTCCTTGCTTCTATTGTTATCTTTCCGATAATAATTGGCATATTTGCTGGCATTATTGCTCTATCAAAAATGTATATTGCATTTTCTGGCTTTACTATATTGACATATAACTTTTCTTCATTTTCAGATAGCACGACAACATCATATATTTTAAGGAATGGAATTGTTATGTTGATGTAATTTTCATTAGCATGGAATGAAATTGTTACATTTTCATCATAATCTGGAGAAATGACATAGGCACTTTTGACATCAAAACAGGGTTTTTCTATTCTTATATTAATATTCTCCCTTACATTTACACCATCATTCCATCTATTATAATCATAATTCACCAGATGAATTACAATTCTTTTCTTTTCTAGCTGATAGTAAGGATATGCGATGATTTTGCGTTCAGCATTTTCAACCTTTAATGGAATCTCAACATGCTTTTTCACTATACTCTCAATTTCATCTCTCAATTCATCATCATAGTTATGGAAGTAATCATATGCAACATCATGCATGAAAATGAATGTTCCATTGCCATATTGTAACTCGCCTTCATCCATGTCGAATCCAAGAGCATTGGCATCAAAAACTATGGCTGTGCCGCCCTCCGAGACATACTGGAATATGGTGTTGCGCTGCCTTTCTGTTATGTTTATAACATTTGGAATGAAAACAAGCCTGTAAGAGGAAAGCTCATCAATCGAAAGGCTTTCATTTATGTAAAATCCATCTCCATCGAAAATAACCTCATAAGGCACATTTGATTCTGCAAGCATTTGAGCCAAGCCAAGGTAGCTATCGCTTTTATTTCTCATTCCCTCGCCATACAGATAAAGAATGGCAACAGGAGTGTTTATCTCTCCTTTGTATAGCTCATTGTGCTTGAGAACAAAATCATATATGGCAGAGCATCCCATCCAATCCGAAGATTTGCCCCATATCTTCACATACCAGTTGACAAATGAAGCACGATTTGCGAAAGCTTCGGCACATAAAATTGAAAGATAGTTGCGGTATGAATGACTTGCATCTCTTGCAATATAAGCTGCTTCATCTGCTCCAAGCAAAATGGCTGATGTCGCATGCGTTGAAGCATAAGCCAGCCTTTCCCATGCAAGCCATTTGGCACGAGGTGGCGATGGCAGGTCTTCGTCGGCAAGGGCAGAGTATTTATTCTCAAATGAAAAGAAATCGAGCAGGCTGGCAAAATGCAATCCCTTGCACCAGTAGCCGCCGCCGCGGGGCGTGCCGAGCGAGTATGAATTTGCGGAAATGGCAATGCTTATTCCCTTTTGCGTGGCATAATTGCGAAGCTCTTTTATCAAACGTTTCTTTGCCATGAAATTTCCTTTTTCGAGAAATTCAAAATATTCTTTATTTAGCTTGTCGGCTTTTATTCTCTCGCTATAAGGTAAATACATTGTTTTTGCTATCCTGCTTTTTAAATCATATGAAGAAATGTTATCTATGCCGAAAATTTGATTGAGTTCCTCATCATCATATTTCTCTGCAAGAAAATCACGGAATTTCTCGATGGTTACATTGCTGAAGCCTGGAGCATCAAGCCAGTCAATATATTGAGAAGCCCATTGATATAATGGAATGAAACTCGAGCCCTGTATTTCATCCAACACAATTAAATCTGCTCCTGCATCTATTGCTTTCTTTCCATGCTCAATGCACCAGTCAATGAAATCATCATTCAAAGCATTCATCCAGTATGACCTCGCCTCCTTATCCCAGTAACATAGCTTGCC
>JAGGYX010000125.1 GCA_021162305.1 Thermoplasmata archaeon
AGTTTATATATTGTAATATCTCATGATTCGGATAAAATTAGGTATTTTGCCAATAATTTAGGAGGATATTTATTCAGGAATAGGCGATTAAAGGGACTAATCTCACCATTAGTACTGTTTATTTTTGATGAAGCGGATCAATTTATACCGGGTAAACCACGGTTTAAGAGTGAAGAATTATCCAAATCAGTTATAGAAACACTTACAAGAAGAGGGCGAAAATTTGGTATTGGCGTTGGAATTGCCACTCAAAGGTCAGCTTATTTAGATACAAATATAATGGGTCAGCTTCATACTTATTTTATTAGTAAACTGCCAAGAAAGTATGATAGAGATGTTGTGGGAGAAGCATTCTCGCTATCACCGGAACAGTTTACTCAAACCTTTAAGTTCCAAAAAGGACAATGGCTATTAGTTAGCCATGAGGCAACGGGAATTGATATGCCCATCCCAATACAAGCACCCAATGCTGAGGATAGAATTAAAGAGTTTATAAATAACATGGTGCTTAAGTATGAAAGTGAATAATCATTCAATACCATTTTTTGTGGTGGATCGTCCAATGTCTCTTGAACTTCTGAAATATTGTGAAATAGATAAACAAAAGGGAGTTTATGGACTGATGGGACATGCAAATACATCAAAAAGATTCCAAAAATTGTTCAGAGATTTTAAAGGCAATAATATAGTAAAGGCTGCGGATTCAGGTGTCTTCACAAAAGATGGATGCAAATTACACTATAAGGAATTATTTTCAACTTATGAAAGGATGGGTGTTGAATATGGCATTATGATTGATTTCTTAAAAGATAAGGATACAACGCTTAGGAGTGCGAAAGAAGCCATAAAAATATACAATGAAAAGAGTTATTCATTTAAGTTAGTTGGTGTTGCGCAAGGAAATACTTTAGAAGAGTATTTGGAATGTTATGAGGAGCTAAAGTCATTAGGATTTGACTACATAGCTATAGGTGGCCTTCTTAAAAAAATTGTTAACAGTGCGAGATATGTTCGTGTAAGAGATGAAAATTTTCTTTGGAATGTAGTGAAAAAAATAAGAAATAATTATAAAAATGATTGGCTTTTTTTGTTGGGGTGCTATCATCCTAAAAGACATAAAATATTTGAAAAGTTTAACATTTATGGAGGGGACTACAAAGGGTGGATCCTAAATTATAAAACTTCTGAAAGGTGGATAGATAGCATAAATAGGGAGTTGGAGTCATTAGAGAAAAATATAAACAATTCTAAATTAAAAAGATTACTCCAGGAAAAAGAAAAAATCAGTCAAGAATTAAGAAAGGATGAAAAATCAAGCAAAAAGAAAAAAATAGAGTTAGACAGGAAAATTCTAAGCTTAAGAAAAAAATTGGCAAAAGAAATGGATGACGAATACTCTAAAAAACTCCAAACTCATGAAAAAATCCTATCTATGGATAAAAATGATGCAAGAAAATACAGATTTATGCAAATAAAAGCATATCTCGAAAACAATATCTTTTCTCTATTCAGAGATTACCTTTTAATCATCAGCTGTTCACAGAGAAAAGCTCAAATATCTAACCCTGCTCCGGCCATTGAACTTTATGATGGGCCTTTTTTCAAAATGATTAGAAAATTAAAAAATGAAAGTAAATTTTCAAACAATATACATGTTCTAGTAATCTCAGCAAAATATGGTATGCTCGGGTTATATGATCTTATAGAAAAATATAATCAAAAAATGACAGAAAAGAGAGCAGAAGAATTAAAAAATGAAATAAGGAAGGAGCTTGAAAAATTTTTGAGTAACAAGAATTGCAAAGAGATATTTGTTTGTATGGGTAAAAATTATCGTTTGACGTTGAAAGATTTTAATTTTGAGGTTCCAGCAATATATGTTAATGGAAAAATAGGAGAAAAACTTTCTCAAATGAAGGGATGGTTATATTCCAAAAAAGAAAATGTGAAAAGTATAAAATAATCAGTGGGATTAATATTATAGGCAGGAGGTTATTTGAATGAAGACACTTGAGGAAATAAAAAAGATGCTTTCAGAGAATAAGGAGGAATTGAGGAGAAAATATGGTGTGAGAATTCTGGGAGTGTTTGGTTCTTATGCAAGAAATGAGCAAAATAAAAAAAGTGATGTGGATATTCTTGTTGAAATTGAAGAACCAATTGGTTTTAAATTCTTTGAGCTATGGGATGAACTTGAAGAAATGCTTGGAGTAAAAGTTGATTTGCTGACTTTGAAGTCTATAAAGCAAAAACACTTATTATGGGAAAGTGTGAAGGAGGATTTAGTTTATGTCTAAAAGAAAATGGAAATTATTTGCCATGGATATGCTGGAAGCTATTGAAAAGATTGAGAAATATACTGCTGGCATTTCATATAATGAATTTATGAAAGATGCAAAAACAAAAGATGCTGTCGTTAGAAACCTTGAGATTGTAGGAGAGGCAGCAAATCGAATTCCTGAAGAGATAAAGCAAAGATACGAGGAAATACCATGGTCTCAGATTGTAGGTATGAGGCATCGCCTAATTCATGGATATTTTGTTGTGGATTATGATATTGTTTGGAATATTATAAAGAATGAGTTATCCACTCTAAGGAATAAACTAAGAGAAATTCTGAAAAATGAAGAATAATCATTCTCCCATCAAATCTTCTTTTGCCTTTTCTGCCTCATCAATTATTGCATCATAATCAATGCTTACAAATTTTCCATCATGAAGCAAAATTTTTCCATTTATTATGGCATCTCTAACATTGAAGCCGTTTGCAGCATAAACGATGTGCGAAACAATATTATGCTTTGGAATTAAATTAACTGCTTTTGCATCAAGAGTTATAATATCTGCTATTTTTCCTTCTTCAATGCTTCCTGCGTTAAGCCCCAAAAACTTTGCTGCATTTATTGTAGCCATATCCAATACTTCCTGAGCTTTCACAATTGTAGCATCCCATCTATGATGCTTGTGTATTAGGGCAGCAAATTTCATTGTTTCAAACATATCAAGCTTATTATTGCTTGCTGCTCCATCTGTTCCAAGCGTAACAACAGCATTGGCTTCAAATAACTCTGGCAATGGGGTATATCCTCCTGTAGCGAGCTTCATATTGCTTACAGGATTATGAACAACTGCTGCTCCAGTCCTCGCAATATCTCTTACTTCTCCTTTGGTAATCCATCCACAATGAGCCAGCATCGTTTTCTCATTCAGCAAGCCATAGGCGGCGATTTGCTCCGGGGGGCGGCGCCCATATTTTTTCAAAACACTATATACCTCGCTTCTTGTCTCAGAGCAATGAATATGGACAAATGCATTGTATTTTTGTTGCAATTCCCTCGCTTTTTGAAGCGTTTCAGGAGAACAGGAATATGTGGAATGCGGGGCCACAACAGGCGTTATTAGCTCATCATCCTTCCATTTTTTTAAAAAATCATCGCAACATGGAACAAGCTTTTCCCTTCCCATTTCTGGGGTATCAAAGTCAATTAATGAAAAGCCTGCATAGCAACGCATGCCAAATTTTTTTGCTTCTCTTGCAATAACATTCTCAAAGAAATACATATCGCTGCATGCTGTTGTGCCTGTAGCAACCATTTCAAGCAAGCCAAGTTTTGTTCCTGCAGCAATATGCCATTCTTTCAGCTTTGCTTCTATTGGCCATATCTTTGTCTGCAACCATTCTTCCAGCAGTAAATCATCGCCATAACCGCGCAACAAAACCATTGGAACATGGGTATGCATGTTTATTAAGCCAGGCATGATAATCCGATTCCTTATTTTAAAATCAGCTTCAATACCAATCTTTCCAATTTCAACAATTCTTCCATCTTCTATATAAACATCACCGTGGAGGATACGACGCTTCTCATCCTGTGTAACAATTTTTGAATTCTTTATCAGTATACTCATTTAATCAAGCAAAGTGATGTTCGAAGGCTTTATAAAAGGATATTCTGTAAATTCTCCTTCTATTTCAACTCTCCTCCCTTCAACATCCATTCTTTCCTTTAACAATACACCTACAACTCCCTTTTCATATGAAACACGCATTAAATATCCATCTCTGTATGGGAAAACAGCTCTGACAATTCCTCTTATCCTGACTTTTCCCTCGGATGGAATGAAAGATTTGATCTCCTCCTTTTTCCTCCATAATTCATAGAATTTTTCTTTGAGTTCCTTTATTATATCCTCATCTCCAGTAACTATTGCAATTTGTCCATCCATTATTTTCCCCGCAAAAATATATGCCTTATTCAGTCCAATGGCAAAATTGTATATTGCATCTGGATTCTCTCTCGCCTTCTTGGCGGGCGGCGTCGGTGTGGCGACAACAACTCTTGCATCTTCTGGAGGCGATATTTCAAGGCGTTCCGCTACAATAGCTGGTGATTTCAATTCATTTAAACTCCACTTCTTTGTCACCTTGCATGTTTTTTCAGGAAAACTTTTTCTCCATGCAAATTCTACAGCTATTGAAACTGCGACTATGCCAACAACCAATCCTGCTATAAATGATATTATATCCATCTAAAACAAATCTCTTTTCAATTATTAAGCTTTATGATTTTTCTTTTTTGGAGCATAAAAAAATTTAACAAATTGAAAAGCATAAAAATTATGTTTGAGAAAAACCATGGCATCATTATAGCATGTGATGTTTCCATTGATAAACTTGAAGAGCTGGTGGAGAAAACCTATGGAATTGAAGGCGTTGTGGGATACAAGATAGGGGCGAATCTTGCCATTGAGCATGGATTGCGTGAAATAGCTGGGAAAATTAAAAAATATGGATTGCCAGTAATATATGACCATCAAAAGGCTGGAACAGATATTCCGAGGATGGCGGAACCATTTGCAAAAGCCTGTAAAAATTCTGGCATTGATAGCGTTATAATATTTCCTCAGGCTGGACCAAAAAGTGAGCTTGCTTTTATAGAAGCAATAAAAAATAATGGAATGATTCCGATGGTTGGTGGAGAGATGACCCATGAAGCATATCTAATAGAGGATGGAGGATTTATAAAAGATGACGCCCCTTCCATGATGTATGAAATAGCTGCCAAGAATAATGTTGAATATTTCATTATTCCCGGAAATAAAATGGAGGCGATAAAAAAATATCATTTATTGCTTACAAATATGATAAATGAGCCAAAATATTGCATGCCGGGCATAGGGAAACAGGGGGGAGAAATAGAAAAAGTGTTTTCCATATTGCGTGGCTATAATGCATACGCTATCATTGGCTCAGCAATTTATGGTAGTGATGATATTGAAAAAGCAGCGAGAAAATTTGCAAAGGAGGCGATGGAATTTGAATAAAAAGGAAATTTTTCTTAAATTGTATCGTTATGGTTTGATAAAAACAATAAAGGATAATCCAGAAGGATGGCGACTTGTATCAGGCGTATGGAGCCCTTTTTATATACAACTTCGTTATCTCCCTTCTTATCCACGCCTGCTAAATGAAATTGGAAAAATGATGGGAAAAGAGATAGAAGAAAATAAACTGCTTGGAGTTGCAATGGCTGGAATCCCAATCGCTGCTGCAATATCTCTAAATCATGGCATCCCAATGTGCTATACACGGAAGCTGGCTGGAGTGAAGAGCGTAGATGAATTGGAAAAATATGCAAAAAAGTATGGAGAGCATTCTTTGGTGGAGGGAGAAATAGAAAACGGTGATGAATTCGTTGTCATAGATGACATTGTTACAAAATTTGATAGCAAGTTAATGGCAATAAAACAGCTTGAAATAGAAGCAGAAAGAAGAAACAAAAAAATCAAATGCAAACATGTGGCAGTCGTCATAGACAGGCAGCAGGGGGCAGCAGAGGTAGCCAGAAAATATGGAATAAAATTGCATGCTCTGATAAAATTTAAAGAAGCAATAGAATGGATAAAGGATGAGATGGATGAAAAAGAATATGAAATAATTGTGAAGTATTTAGAAAATCCAGAAAAATATCAATAATGATTTCCCTTGTATCTTAAAATTGCAGCAATTCCACCAAATGCTTTATATAATATCTCTCCTTCCTCGCTTTCCCTTGTGATTATTTCTACATTGGCAGATGTCTTTTCAGCAAGCTCTATAAATTCCTCGACAATATCAATTTTTTCTATTATTTCCATTGGATTACTGCATTTCGGACACTTTATTATTTCCTTTTTACCAACAATTTCCATTATTTCTTCATATCCGCAATTATTGCATTTTGCCCTTATCTTATATTTATTTAATGAATCGGATATAAGCAAGGTATCGACAGAACCAGCTTCAAGAGCTTTTCTTACAGCATCTTCACCATATATTGCGAGTCCATCTTTTCTAACCTCATTTAAAAAACGCCTCATCAATTTTTTATCCTTGATTACATCGAGTTCTTCCAAATCATCTGAAGCAGCTTCCACCAGCTCACGCAGACCATATTCATCAGTATAACCAGTATCATATACTCCAATTATTTTATCCTTTATTCTATAGTCGAGATAATTCGCATTAACAAACTCCCTTTTCGTTGGACCTGGTCCACCTACAAGCACACCTTTTAAATTCTCCTTTTCCAGAAAAAGCTTGGATGCCTTCTCACCAGCCTTAACAAACCATTCATGGGCGGCTATCTCTGTGAGTCTTTCAAAGCGGCGCTGGCTCTGGCCGCCTCGCCCATGTTTGCCTGGAACGCGAGAAGTCATATAAGCTGCCATTTCTATTCTACTTCCCGTTAAAAAGCCGATTGTGCATTCCCTTCTGTCAATCAGCAGCAGCCCATATATATCCTTTTCTTCCACAAGCTTTTCTAAAGGTTCGAGATAGAACTGAGAATCGCATCTGTAGAGATATGTGTTTATTGGGATAGGTGGCTCTATGACTTCGGCAATCAATTTTGGTTGTCCATTGTAAACTGTGCCAACGAAAAAAACAATCCCATTTTCAGGTGGTTTTTTTAAAAACCGCAATCTCGACATTATGGATTCAATGGCAGCAAGCACATTCTTGCGAGTTTGCTTTGATTTTATATTCGATGATTGAGAATACTCTTCTCTCAAATAAGCCATTACATCACTTATCTGGCGATTAGGAGGAATGTATAGCGAGATAAGCTCGGTATGCTGTCCTTTAATATTACGCAATTCCTCCAGCTTTTTCTGAAATATGTATTTTTGTCTTTTATCAAGCATTTTCCTCCTTAAAGAAAGATTGTTTTAAATAATTTTTGTGTTTGCAATAGGAAAATAGCTTTAATTCATTCTTTCCATTCCCATGAAATGTCGTATCCCCAGCCTCCAAGCTGGGCTGTATTATTCGTTTTCTGTGTGGCTCCCCAGAAAAACTTCATATGAAGATTTACAGTACCATTTGTTGTAACAGCTGATGGGAAAAGTATAAATGGTTTCACAACAAGTGTCACATTTGGACCATAAAGAGTGATATTTGCATTTATCAAAACTCCAGCATACTCGCTTGGAATATTTGCATCTGTTGCTTCGGCTGCAACCATTCCCCAGAAAGCTCTTCCCTTATAAACAGGTTTTACTGATGTCACATTATTTTCATAAGATAAACTAATTATGCACAATCCAATAATAGCAAAAACTATCCATTTTTGCTTCATTTTAATCTATTATAAATTTTAGGTTATATTTAAATTTATCGCAGCTTTGCAGCTTTGTATGATAACGAAGAGATAAGCATATATAAAGAGCCATATTTTTATGAGTATGTTTGCAAGAGAGGGAAATTTTGTTGTTGCAAAGTTTGAAGATGGCGAGATAATAGAAAATTTGAAGGCATTAATGAAAAAACTGAATGCAAGAGCAGCCATAATATTAAATGGAATAGGGCAGTTTGAGCATGCTGTCATAGGCTATTTTGATGGAAACGATTACATAAAAAAAGAAATAGAAGGAGCAGCAGAGCTCGTCTCATTGCAGGGAAATATTGGAAGAAGCCAAGAAGACTATATCATACATGCTCATGTCACCTTGGGATTAAAAAATCATGAAATTGTGGGAGGACACCTGATAAAAGGAAATGTGAAGGTTGTGAATGAAATCGTTCTTTACCTGCTGGAAAAAGTGGAAATAAAAAGGGAAAGAAAAGGAAAATTAATGGAGATGCTCATCGCCTGATTGCAATCCATAAAATAAAGCATGCAATGATATATATGGCTATGCCAGCAAAAGCAATATCCATATTCCTTTCCAGATAACCTGTCAGAACAGGCAGCACGGCGCCGCCCACGTTGCTCAGAGAAATGAATAGACTGGCTGCAATACCCTCATTCTCTTTTGTAACTCCTTTTTCCGTCTCTTGACTGTGTAATGCGATAGGCCAGCTTGCCTGCAGAAATACGCCAAATAAAAAGCTTATTAAAAGCAACAATGCATATGGGGAAATAAAATAAAAAGCAATCCATAACAGCAATGCAAGTATTGCCACGCCAGAGGCAGTCTTTTTTATTCCATATTTCGCAGCAATATAAGGAAATGAAAAAGCTCCTATGGCACATCCGAGCAACATAACGCTTATGATGTCTCCTTTTTCAAACTTATCAAAATTATGCAATGAAGGCATTAAGGCAGAAGCTGAGAGCGTTGCTCCTACAATGAAAAAGCCAATGAAAGGATAAATCAATGCATTTTTGGATGCCATTATCTGCTTTATCCCTTCTTTAAAACTCGTTCTTCTACTTTCCAATTTTTTCTTATCCTTTCCAGCTACTATCCATATCAAAAATGATATGAATGAAAATAAAGCAAAGAATTCGAATACACCATCAAATCCATATTTATCAAAAATGTATGGCGACACTACAGAGCCAAAAGAAAAACCCAAAAATAAGCCAGAACTTGTTATTCCTATGGCAAGAGATGCTTTTTCTTCAAACCATTGAATCATCATTGGTGCAAGAGCAACCAGAATCCATGCTAAACCAAAGCCAGCCACGATGGTTGCTGCCAATATGCTCCAATAACTTTGCAATAAAAATGCTCTGCTTCCGAAACCAATGAACATGAAAATTGAGCCTATTAGGGCAGATATTTTAGCTCCTTTTTTATCAACAACATTTCCAGCTGGCCATGCAAAGAAAACGACGAATAAGCCTATTATAGAAAGCAATAAATGGCTGAGTACAGGTTGCATTTCTTTTGAGTATTGTTGGAGATATTTTATCTCAATTTTATCTAATATCGGCGCTACACAAAACCAGCTTGCACCATATGCAAATATAAGCAACCAGAATGCCCCCATAACAACCCATTTATATTTCATGATGGTATAGTAGCCAATCTTTTAAATTTTGGCATTTCTTACAACATTTC
>JAGGYX010000196.1 GCA_021162305.1 Thermoplasmata archaeon
CCTCTATAGCCATTGGAACGAGCATTTCCTTTCCATTTATTATGAAGTTAGTTGCTATGCCCAATGGCAATTGCATGCTTGAAACAACATTTTCAACCATTCTATCTGCAATCTCAGCAGGCAATGCATGAAAAGATAGAAGCAATTTCTCTTCCTCATCGCTTAATCCAGCAAATTCTTTCACAATTCTTACGCGCTCTTCAATTGGCATTTTATAAAAACCGGGTATTCGAGAAGATTTCATAATTCTAATTGCTGGCATATATTTAATTTTTATTTATATAAAGTAAACACAGATCGGTAACATTTCTTAATCATTTTTAATCAATTTCCCATTCTTTATATAAGGGGAACGGGAAATGTCACATGTTATTCCAGAAATGGGGAGAATAATGGTTATGACAAAGAAGGCAGTTAGCATAAGCATTTAATCCCTTCCCCCTATTTCTTTTATTGGCGTTCCAGCATATATTTTTCCTTTTTTCAATATAGCATTCTTGGGAACCAAACTTTTTGCTCCTATAACAACATTATCTTCTATAATAACGCCTGGCATTATCAATGCTTCTGTTCCAATGATACAATTCTTCTCGATTTTTGTTTTCTTCAATGTTAACTTTTCTTCTCCAATATGAGCAAGAACCATTGCTCTTGTGCCAATCATTGTTCCATCTCCTATTTCTATCAAGCAGGGGTCAAATATTATTTCATTCAATGAAAGAAAAACATGCCTTCCTATTTTTGCTCCAATGAGACGAAGATAGAATGACTTTAAAGGAGGATAAACAATGAAATTTAAAATGCGATAAACAGGATAATATAGAATGAAATAAAGATTATATTTGAAATACATTTTTTCTTTCAAGTTTTGCCCATATATGCCTTCTTCATATTTTAGGTGAAACACATTTATGAAAAATGCTGATGAAAAAATTAATGAGAAGAGTAGAATAAAATAGTCAAGCATTAAAATAAAGGGAAGCAATAATAGAAGCAATGGCTGTAACAGAAATGTTTTTATAACAAAATATAAAAAAATTGTTGGAGGAAGAAGAGCAATTCCATATGTTATAATTGGTATAATAAATAATAGGATAATACGAATTGCAACAACTAAACTAATTTTCATGAATATAAATCATTTAATATTATTTTATTTCTTCTAATATGATAGCTGGACAGAGTTTTTTCACGCCCTCTATTTTACCAATTTTTGATAAAATGCGGGATAAATCATTTCCATCTTTAGCCCATATTTCTACCATAATCATGTGGTCGCCAGTTGAAATAAAAACATGCTTTGCCTCATTTATTTTTGCTACCTTGTTTGAAATTTCTAAAAGCATTGTTGGCTCAACGTCTATACCGAGCAATGTTATACTGTTATATCCCAGCCTTTTAGGATCTATTATGGCTACATATTTTTTTATTAATCCCTTCTCTTCCATTGCAGCTACTCTCTTCCTTATTGCTCCTTCGCTCAATCCAACTTCTTTTGCAATTTGGGTATATGGAGTTCTTGCATTATTGCCTAATATATCCAGTATTTTCCTATCTATTTCGTCAATCATTCTAATCACTACGATTTTTTTAATATTAATAAGAATTAAATTCAAGTATATAAGAATATTGGTAAAATTTTTAACGATTTTCGTCCAAAAAATTTAAATATTCGGAATATACTATGAAATGGTGATAAAATGGTAGTAATAGGAGAAAAATTTCCAGAAGTGGAAGTGAAAACAACACGGGGAAAAATGAAGTTGCCAGATGCCTTCAAAGGCAAGTGGTTTGTATTGTTCAGTCATCCAGCTGACTTTACACCGGTATGCACCACAGAATTCTATGCCATGCAAAAAAGACTGGAGAAATTTAAAGAGCTTGAAGCGGAAGTGATAGGGCTTAGCGTTGATCAAGTTTTTGCTCACTTGAAGTGGGCTGAATGGATTAAAGAAAATTTAGGAGAAGAAATAAAATTCCCGATAATTGCAGATGATCGGGGCATGCTTGCAGAAAAACTTGGAATGATACCAAGTGGTTCAAGCATTACAGCAAGAGCTGTATTCATAGTTGATGACAACGCTACTATAAGAGCAATAGTCTATTATCCAGCTGAAGTTGGCAGGGATTGGGATGAGATTTTGCGAGCGTTGAAAGCTTTGCAGATTAGCGATAAATATGGTGTGGCTTTGCCACATAAATGGCCAAACAATGAATTAATCAACGACCGCGTTATCGTGCCGCCAGCTGGCGATGTAGAAACAATAAAGAAAAGGATGGAAGCTAAGGAAAAAGGCGAGATAGAATGCTATGATTGGTGGCTCTGCCACAAAAGGTTGGAATAAAATGGGAAAAGTTGCAAGACAGGTTGTGGAGGAAGCAGGCGTCGATGTCGATGGCCTCATAGAGTTGCTTGTGAAAAATGCCGCCGCCGAGCTCACAACCTACTACTATTATACCATTTTGAGAGCAAATCTGATTGGAATGGAGGGGGAAAACCTAAAGGAAATAGCAGAGGTTGCAAGAATAGAGGATAGAAATCATTTTGAAGCACTGGTTCCACGCATATATGAGCTTGGAGGGGAATTGCCTCGAGACATGAAAAATTTTCATGATGTTTCAGGTTGCCCTCCTGCTTATTTGCCATCAATGGATGCGAAAGAAATTCTGAAAGTTCTTGTTGAAGCTGAGAGATGCGCAGTTCGCCAGTATACAAACATATGCAATATAACAGCTGGAAAAGACCACAGAACATATGATTTGGCTTTGGCAATTTTGCATGAAGAAATAGAGCATGAATCATGGTTTTCAGAATTTCTTGGAGAAAGGCCATCTGGACATTTTATGAGGAGAGGTGAAACATCTCCATTTGTATCAAAATTTTTGAGGTGAGAAAATGGCTAAAACAACATTTGCAGAAGAAGTGTATCTTCGTGCTTTAACTGGTCGCCTTGTTGGCGAGGATTTGTTAGCGAGCTATAATGAAGTGGCGGTAGTAAGCATGAAGAATATAATATGTTGCTCAACTGCAACAGCTGCAGAGTCTGCTTTTATTTCTCAGACGGGTGGAAAAGCATGGCATTTTATTGTGGAGAAAGGAAATGAAAAAGAAGTTGCTGAGCAACTTAAAGAATATGATGGTGATGCAATATTGCTTTTATTTGGAGGAGAAACTCCAGTAGAGAAAGCAAAAGAAATGTTTTCGAAATTGCTGGAAGAAATGGCATTGCATGAGATATTAGCAGATATAATTATTCATGTTCACATATTTGCAGCAGGAGGGCTTGATGAAGCAATAAAGAATGAAAAGATAAAGGAATATCTTAAAGAAAGAAATGTGTATCTCTACACATTTGATTTAGACAATGGGCTCATGCTTGTCCATGAAATGGAATTCAATGATGGCATGAAATTGCATAGAATAGCAGAGTTGCCAATAACATGTGAGCATGCCAATTTGCTCAATAAAAGTTTAAGAGATAAAAAGATAGCGTGGGTGGAAGCATGATTGGAGAAAGAATGCTGGAAGCATTGAATAAGCAAATAAACGAAGAGCTCTATTCCTCATACCTTTATTTAAGCATGTCTGCATGGTTTGATAACATTGGGCTAAAAGGCTTCGCCAACTGGATGAAAGTGCAGTCAAAGGAAGAGCTGGGACATGCAATGAAATTTTACAATTATATTATTTCAAGAGGCGGAAAAGTTCGCCTCCATGAAATTAAGGCGCCGCCGCATGAATGGCAAAGTCCATTGCATGCATTTGAGGAAACGCTAAAACATGAAAAGCATATAACAGAATGCATAAATAAACTTGTGGAACTTGCAGAAGAGGAAAAGGATAGAGCAACATTCAATATGTTGCAATGGTTTGTGGATGAGCAGGTTGAAGAGGAAGCCAATGATGAAGAAATAATAGCAAAGCTTAAGATGATTGAGGGTAGCAATGGAATTTTCATGCTCGACAACCAGCTTGCACAAAGGAAATATGTTGAGGAGGTGAAATAATGTTATCAAAAATACCAATTGATTTGGAGAATGTAGGAAAAGAAAATATTAATAAAGAAATTTTGAGGACAGCTATCATAGCGGAACTTGATGCAATAAATTTATACGAGCAGATGGCTTCTCTAACAAATGATGAAAAAATAAGGGATGTTCTAATAGATGTTGCAAATGAAGAAAAAACACATGTTGGAGAATTTTTAACCATGCTGCTTAAATTGGATGAAAAACAGGTTGAAGAATTAGAAAAAGGAAAGAAAGAAGTAGAAGAAATTTTAGGAGGTGAATAAATGTTGAAAGATGGAATACAAACAGGGGATTGGAAAGGAGAAAAGCATGTTCCAGTTATAGAAATTTTGGAAAGAAAAAATGAGATAGCAAGAGTAGAAGTAAGTGTAGGTAAGGAAATAAAGCATCCCAATACCATAGAACATCATATTGCATGGATAGAATTATATTTCAAGCCAGATGATGAAAAATTTCCAAAGATGATAGGGAGGGTTGCATTTACAAGCCATGATGATCCGCTGACAGAGCCAATAGCCACATTTACATTTTCAACAAAGAAAAAAGGGATGCTGCAAGCATTATCATTCTGCAATATACATGGACTATGGGAGGGAGGAGCAAGATTAGAGTGATGTCATGGAATTAACAATAGATGTAAGAACGAGAGAAGAATTCGTTAAGGAGCATATAAAGAGAGCGATAAATATACCATGGCAGGACTTGGATTTCTATATTGATTTTTTGAAAGGAAAGGAAATCATGCTATATTGTGATACTGGAAATAGAGCAAACATTGCAAGGGAAAACTTGCAAAGTATGGAATAGATGCAACTGTAATTCCGGCTGAAGAAATCAAAAAATGGAAAAGGAAGGAAAGAGCATCATTACAGCTGTAAATTATGTTGTTGTTCGCAATGGCTATGAAAAAGAATTTGAAGAAATGGTAAAGCAGCTATGCCGTGAAACAGATAAAATGTCTGGCTTCTTGGGCTCAAAATTTTTTAAAATCGATGGTATCTCTGCTATTGGAAGCATGCTTCCAGGCGATTTACGAAATGAAAAGATAAGCCCTGCTAAATATATTCTTTTAACATACTGGGAGAGCAAAGAGGCTCATGAGAAATCGCACGTGACAGAGATTTTCAAAAAGGCTTTTGAAGCCATGCCTGCATATCTTGCAGAGATGCCATATGAGGAATTTTATGAAGTGTTGAAATGATAGCTCACAACTTTTGCCTTCCAGATGAAAATGGAAACAAGATATGCCTGCATGATTTCAAAGGAAAATGGATTGTTCTATATTTTTATCTTCGGGACAATACAACAGGATGCACAAAGGAACGAGAGATTTTAGTGAACACTTTGGTAAATTGGAGCAAGATGACTTATAAAAAAATGTTGCAGAATCTGGGGTGGGCAACTGGCTATAATGTTTTTGCAATACCTCTGGGGGCAGGAGTTTTATATGGCTATGGTATATTAATATCGCCAGCAATTGGTGCTTTGTTAATGTCTTTAAGCACCATAATTGTGGCGATAAATGCAAAACTGATGGTGGAAAAATGAAGAAAATGGTTGAGAAGGCTTTGCAGGAAGCTTTTGCAGGAGAAAGCATGGCTCATATGAAGTATTTGATATATGCAAGCATAGCTGAAAAAGAAGGATACAAAAATGTGGCTCGCCTTTTTAAAGCTATAGCATACGCTGAAAAAGTTCATGCAACAAATCATGCAAAAGTTTTGGGCATGGCAAAGGATACAAAAGAAAATTTGATAGACGCTATCAATGGCGAGTTGTTTGAAGTAGAGGAAATGTATCCTGTTTATGGTGAGATAGCAAAAATGCAGAATGAAGGCAATGCTATAAAAGCTTTTCATTATGCCATGGAAGCAGAAAAAATACATGCTACCATGTATGAAGATGCAAAGAAGAGTATCGAAAACAATAAAGATATTGATATAGGCATGATATATATATGTCCCATATGTGGACACACTCATATTGGTTTCATTGAGGAATGCCCTATCTGTGGATATAAAGGAGAATTTGAAAAATTTTAGTGGAAAAATGAGTGAGCTGTTAGGAAAAAAAGAAAGATTGAAGAAAGCATTAAAAGAATTGCACGAAGGAAAGAATGTTGAAGAAGTAAAAAAGGAAATAAAGGATTTGCTCCGCAGCATTTCTCCAATGGAAATTCCTTTGATTGAGCAAGAGCTAATGCATGAAGGGATTAGCATAGAAGAAATAGCGAGAATGTGCGACCTGCATGTTGAGTTATTTAGGGAAGCTGTTGAAAATAAAGAAGAAAAGTTGCCAGAAGGGCATCCATTACATACATTATATAAAGAAAACGAAGAAATACAGTACTTCGGAAAGTAGGCTATAACAAATGAATTTGCTTGATAGATTTGGAGACATTGAGTAAAATTTATCATGTTATTTTTGGTGCTGAAAATAATGAGAACAGAAAAATAGAGTAAGAATTCTCGAAAAATTCAACAAAATGAACTTACTCAATCTATTGTCAATTCCAGAAAACAAACACAATCCTCCTATTTTCATTTATTGTTTTACCTATAAGGAGAATTGAAGAAGATAATTTTTCTTATCAAATGCACTAATCTATCTACTTTGATTGGAATCTTGCCCGGATCCAATCCATCTTTTCCCCTTTCAATGATATTCAGCAAAATCCAGAGATTGTAGATACAAATAGTAAGCAAGAAAAAGAAATATCTTACAGAATATTCTTATGAGCAGGTTCTTCCAAGAAATTTATTCTTTATCCTATATTGCGTCTCTATTCCGAATCTTTTCCTGTATAACTCATGAATTGTTTCTGGAGTATAATCGGTATTTGTTGCAAATGGATGCAGTTTATTATCTTTTTCATAAACAACCATCCTGTATTTCGTTCTATTACTCATTTCATATTCCACTTCTCCCTTTCTCTTTGCAATTTCCTTATACTCTTTTACTTTATCATTATTAACTGCAGGAATAATGAATGGAACCCAGTTGTTTAACATCTCAATTATTTCTCCGCTATAGAAAGCTCTATCCATCAAAACTACTTTAACTTTGATAAATTTCATCGCATATTCCAATAACCCTTTTACAAGCTCTTTTTTATCTGAAAAAGGAGTAACAGGTAAAACTCTCAGAGTAAATCTTTTACCATTTTCAACTATCGCTACTGTAGCAAATGCAATAAATTTATCTGTTCCTTTCCTTGGTTTTGATTTTATTATGTATGGCAAATCTTCTCCATACCATTCCAACAAATTGTAGTCAATCGCTATTACTACCTCCTTCTCAAATAGAAATTTTGCTTTATCTATAAAAGATTCTATGACTTTTTGAAAGCCGAATTCAAGCAATTCATATGGTTGATTTGAAATGTGATGTAACACGTTATCTGAGGAAGGAACATTGTAACCCAATTCCTCAAGTTGTTCTGTAGCTTCATCTATGGAAATTCTATTTATTCCAGCCCAAATCATACAGGTAAATAAAGAAGCATTAGGATATGTTGTATTCTTTCCCCTTATTAATTTCACATTTTCCTCTATCGTATCAAGTAATATTTTCACTATTTCTTCTTTTAGTTGTTCATTCATCCCATCCCTCTAATGGATGGAATTTAAACAACTATTTAAAAATTAACCGAAAAATTTACTTTCCGAAGTACTGAAAGCATTCGTAAAATTTATAAATAATATTCTGATAAATATAAGACAGGAGAAGCAAATATAATAATGGAGGCTGCTTCTCCTTTAGTGGACGGCTGGGGCGGAAAAAATAAAATCCTCACCCCAGGAGGGGAGAAGGAGGTGATAAAATAGAAAAAAATAAAAAATTGGGGATTTTGATTAGCATACTGATGATAGCTTCTAATATGGTTTTTTTGAATGACAGCACTACAGCAGACTGGCAACAGGGAGATGACTACAAAATGCATTTTCCTCAATTGCCAGATGAATATGGATGGGACGTAAATGCAACTCAACCGATTGTTATAGCAGATGACTGGATGTGTACAGGAACAGGATATGTATCTGATATACATTTTTGGGGTTCTTGGAGAGGAGATGAAATAGGCACAATAAACAGCTTCTGGATAGGGATATATTCAAATGTTCCTGCCAATGAAACAGTGCCGTATAGCCATCCTGGCGATTTACTTTGGAGCAGAACATTTTATCCAGGGGAATGGAAAGAAGTTTTAATTGAAGCTAATTTTACAGAGGGATGGTATGATCCGAGTGTATATCCAAATGGAACTTGGAATAAACCAGATCATTCATTATATTTCCAATATAATATTGTGAACATAACCGATGCTTTTGTTCAATGGAATGGCACAATATACTGGCTTGCTATTAGTGCAAATGTTACTGGCGGTTCATGGGGATGGAAAACATCTTTAAATCATTGGGAAGATGATGCAGTATGGAGCTGGGGAATAAGTAATCCAGAATGGGTGGATTTGCATGATCCGGAGAATGGCACATCGCTGGATATGGCATTCGTTATAACTGGCGAAGAGTTTCCATGTTGTAATAAAGACTGGGATTACTGGAGCAATCCTCCAAATATGCACAGCATACCAAATGGCAACGTTGGCATTGGAACAACAAATCCGCAAGCAAAGCTTCATGTTAATGGAAGCATGAGAGTAGATGGCACCAATAAG
>JAGGYX010000109.1 GCA_021162305.1 Thermoplasmata archaeon
AAAATATAAGATGATTAGCAATTAATATTAAGCGGAGGATTCACATAGGAGAAATTTTTACAAGAGTGTGGGGGTGTTAAGTTGATGGTCTCTAGGAAAGAATTCGAAAGCTTCATAAATAATTTTCCGATAAACCTCTATGCGTGGTAAAAATTTAGCATTAGCTATTGCAATTGTGTTTATAATAATATCACCATCCATTTTTCTTGTCGCTTCATCATTAAAAAAATTGCCTGCCAATACTGATGAGCTCATATATTATCATGGCAAACTCGGCATATTCAACATGAGCAAGCTTGAACTGGAATACGTGCCAATAAAAATAATAAGGCATGTAAAGGCGATGGAAAAACATGGAAATGTTCTTGTGATAAGAGAGGATATAACAGTCATAAATAAAAAAAATGGAAAAGAAATAAAAGAACTTGCATCAACAAAAATTTATGGAATTGATGAAAAAACGGCTGAAAATATAGAAGGATATGGCGACCTTGACAGAATAGGAAACTGGGTGTTTCCTGTCGGTATAGAAAAAAAGAATTATCTTATCTGGAATACTGACCTTGACGATGCATGCAAAAAAGGCTATATATCGCCCGAGCAGGCGGTGGCGACCGCCCACTATCTGGGAGAAGAAAAAATCGAGGGCGTCACTACATATAAATTTTATGGCAATCAGAGCAATCTGTATGTGGGCAATCTGCCTGATTTGCCTGAAGCCAAGATGTATTATTCTGGAGAGATGACTGCATGGGCAGATGTTGTTACAGGAACAATTGTTGATTTGCATAAGCATGTTGAACAATTTGCAGCTTTTCCAGATTTACATAAAATACCATCAAACCTGAATACAAGTGTTGTTTTATATGGGCAGTTAAAAATGCTAAATGATACAAATGGATTATATGAAAAACATAATATAACGCTTGAAAACAGAATATGGGTTGAAGAAAATTCGACATGCTATTACATCATTGGAAATAAATTAGTTGCCAAGGATGATGATGGAAGGGAAATAAAAGAATTATGCTCATATTCAGAAGATTCTGTGAATCCATATACTATGGAATATGTTCCAATAGAGAGCGATAAGCATGGATTGATGATTTTTCCAGTGGGTGTTAAAAAGATGAATTACGAATTATGGGATTCTGAAACCAAAGATGTTGTTCCTGCAGTATATTCGGGCAATGAAAAGCTATGCAATTTAACTTTCTATGTTTACTATCAGAATATAAGCAATCGTTACATTGGAGAGCAAGCTATAGAAGGATTTAGCGATAGAGCTATAAAGCTATATTACAATGGCAGCACAAAATACCTTGTAGAGCCTTCTTCTGGAGCAATTGCATATATTGAAAAGAAAGGCGTTGTCATGGGAGAGTTTCCAAATATAAGAAGCATACCAGAGAACACTCATGAGAGATTAAAAATGGAAGGGAGTTTATGGATAATTTCTCAAGCTAAGAAAAATATTGAAATGATTAGAGAAGTGAGCGTAAAAAACGTATACTGGGAGAATGGAAAGAAAGTTTTGCTTATTGAAGACAACACAACAACATACAATAAAAAGAATGGAGAGAAAATAGATATGGCAAGTAATGTTGAATATCATGGTGTATATGCAGATACTGCAGAAGAAGCGAAAAATTATGGAGACATGGAAAGAAGCGGACTATTCACGTTTCCCATAGGTGTCGAAAAGAAAGATTACATGATGTGGAATACTGAAATAAATGCTCCCTCGCCTGTAAATTTTGTTAGAGAGGAAGACCACGAAGGCATACACACATATCTATTCGAAACAAATGAAGACCGCATTATATATGATAAGAGAATAGGAGGAATGGCAAGATACATTACAAATACAAAATACTGGGTTGAACCAAATACTGGTATTGTAATAGATATGAAGAAAGAAACTGTTGAAAAAATAAATCCATTGCAATTATTGCTTGGCATACCTGGAATATTCTGGATAGATGCAATGAAGTTAAACCTCCAATTCTCCAAGGAAGCAATAAATGAAGCAAAAGAAAGTGCTTTAATGCTTTCCAATCTTGTTAAATTTTCTAACAAAAAAGCCGAAATACTTAATATAAGCCTTAAAACAAATTTAAATGAGGGGCTTGAAAAAGCTGTTGAGCAGAAAAATGTTATAGAAAAGTTATCAGCAAAGAAGGTAAAGGTTGTTGATTTGTATTATCAGATGGATGAAGAATCAATAAAGGAGATGGCAGATAAAGTCAGAGAAGCATCGTTTATGCTCATGCTCATTCAAATAATCATTCCCTTAATTTTGTTAATTATTGCAGTTGGCTTGATTATATATGGAATAAGAAGATAATCATCTAAACTTGGGACGCAGGCTCAGCAGGAGCGGCAAAGGAAGTTTTCTGAATGGATAGCCTTCCATTTTTTCTTCTATTATGTTATTAAGTTCATCAATGGTTACTTCTTCATTGCATTCAAATCTCCATCTCGGTCTGAATTTTCCATTTTTTTCTTTCTCACCATATACAATTATTATTGGAATCCATTCTTTCTCGGCATCCATTATTTTCCGTGAAATGGTCATATCACGGTCATCGATGTCAACTCTCGCCTTTATTTTTTCGGCAAGATTAAGACAGTCATTGATGTAATTGTCATTCACAGGAATTAAACGAACTTGGGTTGGAGAGAGCCAGAAAGGGAGCATCGCTTTCCTTCCTTCCTTCATTTTTTTCGCTTCATTTTCAAGCAATGCACAGACACATCTATCTATTCCTCCAGATATAGAAGCATGGAGCAAATATGGATATTTTTTCTCACCATTCTCATCAACATATATTATGTCAAATGACTCTGGATTTTCAACATCTATTTGAACTGTAGAGAGTGCAAAGGATTTTCCAACGCTATCATTTACATTTATCTCAAATTTCATCACAAAATAGAAATATCTTTTATCCCACATTTCTATAAGCACTGGCTTACCAAAGAGTTTGACAAGCTCCACTGCAAAATTACGATGGCGTTCAAAAAAATCTCTCACAAATCTTATTGCAATTTCGCCGTCAATGCCTATTATTTCCTTCCATTTCAGGGTGAGGAGAAATTGCTTTTTAAATTCCTGCAAAGCCTGCTCCTCGTCCTTGCAAATTGTATGCATATCAGGCATGGTAAAAGCTCTGAGCCTTTTAATTCCCGCGAGCTCTCCGTGTTGCTCCTTTCTAAAGGATTTAGCCATTTCGAAAAGTCTGATTGGAAGATTACGATATGATATTGTCATGTCCTTTGCCATTAGATATTGCCCGAAGCAGGCAGCGAAGCGAAGGAAAAATTCACGTTCTTTATCTCCTTTAACTCTATACTGACGAGCAGGAAACTTTGCCAGATATTTTTTTAATGAGGGATGATTCACATCATACATTATGGGCGTCTCCACCTGCATGGCTCCTGCGTCAAGGCAAATTTCCTCGACTTCGTCTTCGAGCAATCTTTTTATCAGATAGCCTTTGGGATACCATCTCATGTTTCCATAATCTGAGCCTTCTTCATAATCAACGAGTTCCAAGTCCTGCATAAGCCTTATGTGAGCTGGTTGTTTGTCTGCTTTTCTGCTCCCGAATGCCTCATATTCATAAAATTTTTTTAGTTCTTCATGTCCTTCAAAATTAAATTTTTCAACTTCTATAAGCTCTCCTTCAGGCGTCAGAATATACCATTCTGATTTTATTTCTTCTTCTTTCTCTATTGCCTCCTCTGCTCTTGCCTCTCTCGACAACTCTGCAAGTGGGTGTCCTTTACAACTCAATTTAAAAGCTTTATACCATCCAAATGGGGCTTTCTTAACTTCATATTTTTTAGATAATTTTTCATTCATCTCATTCAATATATGTATTGCTTCTTCAGGGGGAGCAAGATTTGAAGAGAGATGGGCATATGGATAAAGCATTATTTTATCCACATTAAGCATTGAAGCAACATCTTCTATTTCTTTTATTCCAGCTTCAGCATTGTCATTCCTCTCAATAGAAAGAAAAGCAACAAGGCATTCCTCCATTCTATCCTTTTTTGCCTGTAATTCCTCGGCTTTTTCTATGGCTTTTTCCTTTGCTTCATATTCGATGTAATCAACATGCAACAATAATATTTTCATGAAGGAATATTATTTGAATATAATTAATTTTGCTATTTCAATTCATTAATCCATTTTTATTTCTATTTTTTCACCCATATAAACGCGCATTCCATCTATTGCTGCTATTGTTGAAATCCCTGTTTGTTCTGCCACCATATTTGCCTGCTGAGATGGATTTTCCATAAATTTTATTCCCATATGAGTTAATATCGCAAGTTCAGGCTTAACTTTTTTCACTATTTCTATTGCATCTTCGGTGGCAAGATGAAATGGGATTCGCATTCCATAGGGGCGAGTAACAGCCAAGATTAGAATCCTCGCTCCTTCATGCGATTCTGCAAGTCCTTCAAAATATTGGGTATCTCCTGTATATGAAACTATTCCATTGTCGAGGTGTAACTTAAAGCCTATCGTTGTTGGATCAGAATGCAATGCTGGAGTTGCCTCCATTTCATAATCTTCCACCAAAAATTTATCTTTTGGCTTGGCAACTATAACCTTTCTCACCAACTTTTTATGGTAAAACGATATTGCTCTGAAATCCTCTATCCCATTTATTATGCTCTCACTTCCTATAAGTGTGCCACGCTTCCTTTTGCCCCCCATTGTCATTGCTTCTATTAAAATCTCCGCATCTGTATAATGGTCAGGATGGGCATGCGATACAAAAATGGCATTTGTCGCCATTGGATCAAGATTGTGCTCCCACATTTTTACAAGCGCTCCTGGTCCGGGGTCAATATGCATGAGTAAACCCTTTGCAGCTATATACATACCTCCTGTTCCTCTTTTTTGATATATCGTGGCAAACCTGCCGCCGCCTGTTCCAATGAAGGTAATCTTAGCCATTAATGGTAATGCAACTTTTGTTTATAAAATGAAGCAAATTTGCAAAAATTATATACTTTTTCAGCATTATCATCATGCAATGGAAAATGGTTGTGACTACTGCCATAATTTTTCTTTTGATTGCAGAGAGCATTTATTTTTATCCCAGCAATGCAAATCATCTTCCATCATATTTTTCATGGCGAGATATAAATGGCATTGATTATACAACGCCCGTAAAAAATCAGGAGCCTTGTCCAAGTTGTGAGGCATATGCTTTGGTGGCAATATTGGAAACACTCGTTCAATACAAAGTTGGTTATCCATTTGGATGTGATTTGTCTGAAGCTCATCTTTTTTTCTGTTCTGGCGGAACGTGCAAATGGGGAGTGGATATAAAAAATGCCGCTCAATATCTTGTTGATTATGGCGTGCCAGATGAAGGTTGTTTTCCAGAAATGCATCGCAAGTGTGATTTGCCATGCAATCTAACTCTTCCAGACTGGCAGAACAGGAGCGTGAAAATAAGAGAATGGGGATGGATTGAGAATAACAATGAAGCCATCAAAAAAGCTTTGATAGGACATGGTCCGTTGGCAGCATGTATATACATATGGAAAGATTTTTACTATTACCATGGTGGAATATATCGCCACAGATGGGGTCGCCTTGTGGGAGGACATGTTATTACAATAGTGGGATACAATGATACTGGCGGCTATTGGATATGCAAAAATAGTTGGGGTCGCAATTGGGGCGAGAATGGATGGTTCAGAGTTGCTTATGATGCAAATATTTTCATAAAGCATTGCTATGGAGGGACAGGCATAATGTATCTCGACGGCGTATATGGAAATTTAATGCCGGATGTGCCAAAAGTTTATATTGAATCGCCAAGAAGATACCATACATATTTGCTTGGTCGCGAGATGCCTTCTCTGTTTGGAAGAGTTTTCATTCAAAATGGAATTCCTCGAGTTATTGGTGAGTTGCCTGTTATAATAAATGCAAGCAATACTGTAAAGGTGGAGTTTTATATTGATGGCAAACTTGTTGGAATCGACGAAGAGCCACCATTCCAATATTACATGGATGCATCATTTGGAAAACATGAGTTAAAGGTTATTGCCTACGCTTCCAACGAAAATATCTCATGGGCAGGCATAGATTTCTTTTCACTGACATAAAAAGCATGCCCAAATAATTTAAATAGTAGTAGCAATATGGGAAACATGCAATTGGAAAAGCTTCGTTTCGGAACAGAACTTATCAAGAGAGGATTTGCAAAAATGCAGAAAGGCGGTGTTATCATGGATGTTACCAATGCTGAGCAGGCGAGGGTGGCTGAAGAGGCAGGAGCTGTCGCCGTCATGGCTTTGCATCGTGTGCCAGCAGATATAAGAGCTGCTGGTGGCGTTGCCAGAATGGCAGACCCAAAGAAAATAGAGGAAATCATGGAGGCTGTTACAATACCTGTTATGGCAAAGTGCAGGATAGGACATATTGCAGAGGCAAGAGCTTTAGAAAGTCTTGGTGTTGATATGATTGATGAAAGCGAAGTCCTGACGCCTGCGGATGCATTTTTCCATATTGATAAGCGCGATTTTGTTATTCCTTTTGTTTGTGGAGCAAGGAGCTTGGGTGAAGCTATTCGAAGAATATGGGAAGGAGCTGCCATGATAAGAACAAAAGGAGAGGCAGGCACTGGAAATATAATAGAAGCTGTCCGCCATACACGCCTTATGAACTACGCCATAGAGCAGGTAAAGGAAATGGACGAGAGCGAGTTATACAATGTGGCAGAAAAATATGCAATGCCATATAAAAAGCTGGCTGAAAAAGTTGCTGAAGAAATGGGAATTAAATTAAGCGAGGACGAAAAAATTTTTGGAAAATATAGTGTGGCGGAGATAACAGACGGTTTATTCGATGTCCTTAAAGAAGTCAAAAAGCTCGGCAGGCTGCCTGTCGTAAATTTTGCGGCAGGCGGAATAGCGACGCCGAGCGATGCTGCCCTCATGATGCTTCTTGGAAGTGATGGCGTCTTTGTTGGCTCAGGAATATTTAAGTCAACGAATCCACCTGCATATGCTCGTGCAGTTGTAGAGGCTGTTGAAAACTGGAGAGATAGCAAAGTTGTTGCAGAAGTTTCAAAAGGACTTGGAGAAGCAATGAAAGGAGAGGAAATAGACAAGCTTGAAGAAATGCTTCAAACTCGTGGTCTATGAGTTTTTTAATAGCAGTAATTGCGGCTCAGGGCGATGTTGAAGAACATGTTTTAATGGCAAGAATGGCATTGAAGGAGCTTGGAATGGAAGGAAGTGTGGTCGCAACAATAGATAAAAAGGAGGTTGCAAAAAGCGATGCAATTATTTTGCCAGGTGGAGAAAGCACCACAATAAGCAAGTTGATACATGCTAAATCGATTGCTGAGGAAATAAAAAAAGCTGCAAAGGAAGGAAAACCAGTTATGGGGACATGTGCAGGAAGCATACTCCTTGCAAAACATGGAGACAAGCAGATTGAAAGAACAAATACGGAGCTACTCAGGCTTATGGATATATGGGTGAAAAGAAATGCTTTTGGTCGCCAGCGCGAGAGTTTTCAAGCAAAATTGAATGTGAAACATGTGGGAGAATTTGAAGCAGTTTTTATAAGAGCACCAGCTATAATGAAAGTGGACAGCAATGTCGATATTCTCGCAAAAATAGATGATTATATTGTGGCTGCCCAGCAGGATAATTTGCTTGCAATAACATTTCATCCAGAGCTAACCAATGATACAAGATTGCATAAATATTTTATTTCTCTTTTTTAAACAGGCAAAGAAATCTGGTGAGACTTTTATGCACTCTGTAGGGATGAATTTCCAGCAATTCAAAATATTTTTTTCCTATGTTAATGAATTCTCGATTTGAAATTCCAGCCATTATATAGCCAGATTCAATCCATTCATCAAATTTTTTGAATGCATCCTCATATAAATTTTTTAGATTTCCCCCTACATAGGATGCTCTTCCATATGGAAAATCTGTTACAATAGCATTTCCTCTTGCATTTACATTTCTCATGTCATCTGCATATATTTTGCTTTCTATTCCAAAATATTCCATATTCTTTTTGCATCCATCTGCAATCCACTTTTTTGTTTCTATTCCTATAACCTTTGCTCCCATCAATCCAGCTTCTATCAAAATTGTTCCTGTCCCGCAGAAAGGGTCAATTATTGTATTTTTTTCCCTTACTCTTGCAATATTCACCATTGCTCTTGCCAGACGAGGATGAATCGTTATGGGCAGTTCAAATGGTTTCTGTTTCCTCTCTTCAAATTGATGTCTGTCTATTTTAAATAGTTCTTTTGTAATGTAAAGCTTTTTATAGGAATATATTTTGATTAAATTTTCAGGATGCTTAATATTCACCTTGGAGTGTGTTGCCTCCATCATTTTTTTTCCAAATTCTTTTTTTAATGCATTTGAAGAAAATCTCTTATCAAAATTTATTACCTCTATCTTAAAACTTCCTTCAATTTGTATGTTACGAATGGCATTTTCCACCTCATGTTTTTTTCCGCTGGCTAAAACTTCATTTATGCTATGGCTAAGTGCAAGCCTTCCTGCAATTTTTTTTATTTTACCTGATATATCAAAAATTGCCAATCTGTTGTTGTGATAAATTTCTTTTCCTGCTTTTTCTGCTTCCATTATTCCTCTTAACTCTGCCATTGGCAATGTTGCATGCTCACCTGAAAGCTCAAAGAGGCACAGCATATACTATAAATATTTCCATGTGTTATATATGCATGGGTTGCTATATATGCGGGGCAAGAGAATTCACAAAATGCCATCATTGCAGTCAGCCAATTTGCAAGGAGCATTCTCATTTTATTGAAGAAATAGGCGCTTATTTGTGCGATTCTTGTTATCTTGCTTATAAAAATGGCAGCCCGAATATTCTATCGGAGTAAATTTTATATAGAAGAAGTAATATAGCGTTTTGGTGATAAAATGTTGACAGGAAAGACCCCAATTTTAATATTGAAGGAAGGAACCGAAAGGGAGAAAGGTAGAGAAGCGCAGTATAATAACATCAGAGCAGCAATTGCAATAGCAGATGCAGTTCGCTCTACAATGGGACCAAAAGGAATGGACAAAATGCTTGTGGACAGCATGGGAGACGTTGTAATAACAAATGACGGCGTTACCATCCTGAAGGAAATAGACGTTGAACATCCCGCCGCCAAAATGCTTGTGGAAGTGGCGAAGGCTCAGGACCAGGAATGCGGCGACGGAACTACAACAGCCGTCGTTCTTGCTGGCGAGTTGCTGAAATATGCACAGGATTTGATTGATCAGAACATTCATCCAACACTCATAGCAGATGGCTATCGTCTGGCAAGCAAAAAGGCTGTTGAGATACTCGAAAGAAATGCAATGGATGTTAAGCCAGAGGATGAGGAAGTGCTTAAAAAGATAGCAGAAACAGCAATGACAGGAAAGGTTGCAGCTGCAAACAAGGAAATGCTTGCTGATATTGCATATAAAGCAGTGAAAGCCATTGTTGAAGAAGTTGATGGCGAAATAAGAGTTGATTTGGATAATGTCAAAGTGGAGAAGAAGCAGGGTGGTTCCGTAGAAGACACTGAACTTGTAGAAGGCGTTATACTTGACAAGGAGAGAGTTCATCCAAATATGCCAACCGTTGTTGAAAATGCAAAGATATTGCTTTTGAATGCTCCACTGGAAGTAAGAAAAACAGAGGTCGATGCTCAGATAAGAATAACAGACCCAGAACAATTGCAGAAATTCTTGGAAGGCGAGGAACAGATGATAAAGGAAATGGTTGACAAAATAAAGGCAAGTGGTGCCAATGTTGTCATATGCCAGAAGGGTATTGATGATTTGGCTCAATACTATCTTGCAAAAGCAGGAATATTTGCAGTGAGGAGAGTAAAGAAATCAGATATGGAAAAACTTGCAAAAGCTACAGGAGCTTCTATTCTGTCAGGTTTGGAAGAAATTAAGGAAAGTGATCTGGGCGAGGCTGGAAGAGTGGAGGAAAAGAAAATCGGTGATGACAAGATGACATTCATAACAGGATGCAAGAGTGCAAAAGCAGTAAGTATACTTGTAAGGGGAGGAACAGAGCATGTTGTTGATGAAATTGAGCGTGGACTGCATGATGCATTAAGCGTTATAGCAGTAACTATCGAGGATGGAAAGATGGCAACAGGCGGCGGCTCCGCGGCGATGGAAATTGCTCTGGGCTTGCGTGACTATGCTGCTACTGTTGGAGGAAGAGAGCAGCTTGCTATAGAAGCCTTTGCAAATGCAATTGAAGTTGTTCCTCGTGCCCTCGCAACAAATGCAGGACTTGACCCAATAGACATACTCATTAAGCTCAGACAGGCTCACAAGGAAGATAAGAAATATCATGGCGTTGATGTGTATTCAGGAGAGATAAAAGACATGAAAGAAGCTTTTGTTATCGAACCATTACGTGTTGGAGTGCAGGCAATTAAATCTGCCACAGAAGCAGCGATAATGATATTGCGTATCGATGACGTCATTGCAGCAAGAGAAATGGAGAAGAGCAAGGGAGGCAAAGGACCAGAAATGCCAGAAGGAGAATACTGAGCTTCTCCCTCTTTTTTAAATTTTTATAAAAAAATGGGTTTGTCGAAAAAATCGTGAAATTTAAATTCCCATCCCCGTTAGAGGAAACAGGGGATGGGAATGAAATACTGGAAAAGATATGATGCAAAATATAAATTAGGTAATATTAAAAACCTTTACTATTTTATTCAATCAAAAGCAAAGAAACTCGGAAAACCATTTGATAGAAAGAGTAAGAGAGGAAGACCCTATTCTATCAGCCCATATGAATATGTAGCTGTGTTTATCATCTCTACATTGCTTGATTTCAGTCTGAGAGATAATGAACTTGTATCAGATATATTGTGTGAGAAACACATCGATCATAGCACATTTGGGAAAGCATTTCATAGAATATCGTATATCTATCTCAAAAAATTGCTTATAATGATAAGAAATGAAATAAGGAATATTTTTGGAAACGTAGAACATGTTTTAATTGCAGATTCAACAGGAGTGATAACAGATAGAGCATATGCAAAAACTATAATCAAATGCAAAAAGAAAAAGAGAAAAATTGTGGAAAAGATGAATATTCTTGCAGAATATTATCCAAGTAAGAAAGCCATAGTTATTGCAACTGGGGATGCCTTCTTTTCTTCAGATGCATATTCCGCCGTTAAAATGTTAGATGAAATTGATTTGGATGCTGAAATTTTATTTGCAGATGCAGGATTTGATTATGAAGGCTTATTTGAAAAATGTTTCAAGCAACAAATTAAGCCAATAATAAAGCAAAGAAAATATGATAAAAGCCCAAGAAAGTATAGAAAGAAAACTTTGGAAGTATTTGATGAAGAAGCATATAAAAAATTTAGAGGAGTAATAGAAGGAATATTTGGGGGATTGGAAACAAGAAGGTTGTTATTCACTCGCTATAAGAAAAAGTCCATGAGAATGAAACATATAATTGCCATGGCAATTGTGCATAATATAAATACTTACATGGCAAATTTTTCTTTTGTATCGTTATCATTTCATCTTAATATTTGCATTTTTCATTCTATCTCTCGATGTAGAAAGGAATTCTATTCGAGTTTATTCAATTCTTCTATGATGATGAAACAATAAATCATGATTGTTTTTGGTTAATTTTTCGACAACCCC
>JAGGYX010000134.1 GCA_021162305.1 Thermoplasmata archaeon
ATATCGTATGCCATTGCAATAAGCTCTGCTATAGCCTCTGGTCTATTACTGCCGATCAACTCACAACCGAATTGCCAGAATTCGCGGTAGCGAGCTTTTTGAGAGCGGTCATAACGAAAGCAGTTGCCGAAGTAAAAAAATTTTAATGGCTTTGCCTCCATCTGCAATTTTTCAACATATAGCCGCATTACAGGAGCAGTTAGCTCAGGTCGTAAAGCAAGCTTTCTTCCACCTTTATCTTCAAAAGCATATAACTCTTCCATTATTTGCTCACCAGATTTTAAGGTAAAAAGTTCAAGATGCTCTATTGTTGGAGTTGCTATTTCTTCATATCCATATTTTTGAAATACATCGCGTATTTTTTCTTCCAGCCATCGCCTCTTTGCCATATCTTCTGGCAGAAAATCTCTTGTTCCGCGAGGCTTACCAATCATGATGTTAATGCACACCCATTTTAAATGATTTGCTTAATTCATTTTTATTGCCATCTGTTCCCTAAATTTCTTCACTTCCTCCATGCTTGGCAACTTCTTAAATCTCTTTTTCTTTCTATTGTATTCCTCTCTCCCAATTTCTTCAATTATTTTCCTTCCATTTTCACGCACTTCATCAAGTTTTGAATTTACCTTATCAACTGTATCACGCAAAATGAAAGCAAGAGCCACAAGCATATTTTTGAAAAATACTGGAAATCCCTCAAATACAATGTCTCGCTCTGGTATCCTTGTTCGCCATGTTGGTTCTTCACCAAATTTTGCTATTGGCAATCCCATGCCTGCTTCAAGTTCATCTGAAAAAGTTGGGTCAAGCTGTATCCATCTGCCATTTATGTAAAGCTCTGCACATCCATGGAGAGAGTCAAGAAAGCCAAGCATTTCATATGTTTCTCTTAAAACAGGGTCATCTGTTAGCATTATATCAATCATTTCCTCGGCAGGTGTGAATGCATATAATCTATATCTTGCCTTGATTCCTCCTGCTCTTGCAAGAGCAATGAGTAAATTCATTTGATCCAGACACACTCCTCCTTTACTCCTGAGCACTCCAAGAGCTCCAACCATTGGTTTGAATACAAGATATTTCTGATTTTTCACAAAATAGAATATGGATTTTGCATATTCCATTACATCCTTTTCCATTGCTCCAAGTTTCTTAGCCATTGCCCTTATTTCAATAGCATCACTTTCGCACATTCTGGTTGGTCGGAGATATTTTTGATGTATTACAGGAGGCAAATCCTCAAAATCCTCTGGAGTGAATAATCTTGTTGAATCATATTCTCTTTCATCATCAATATGTGCCCATGGTGGCTTTGATGATCTCAATCTTCTCTTCCATGCACCCATGCTTTTAATAACAACAGATGGATTTCTTGCAATTGCATATGTTAATGGACCCGTTGTTTTCAGAAAATTTTTGATTAAAGGAAATGGGGGAATGTTTCCCAAATCAGCCATCTCTTTCCACCATTTCATATTGTCACCTCATTTCCTCAACCATTAATTCCCGCATAAGATTTCCACACCCTTTGGCTCCGGCTCCAGCCATCCTTGTTATTTCCCCCTCTATAATGATTCCTTTATTTCCACACTCAGGGCATTCCTCCAGCAATTTCACTTTATCACCTGTAATTATAAAACCTGGATAGCTATGGGCAGCAGCATCAAGAAATGCAAATCTTCCCTCCTCACCAAATCCAACAGGTTCATAGTCTTCATCCAAAACCATTGGATAAATCCATGGAGGAAAGTGTTTGTAACGTGCTTTACATTCGAGGGCGAGAGCATTCATTTCAGACATTCCATATATGTCCCTGTAATTTTCCCTGCTGGTTCCAAAAAATTTCTCTATTCTGTAAGCCATCTCACCCGATGTTATCTTTATGTTTTCATGTATCTTCCATCCACCTCCAGTAATTATAACAGAATCTGTCTTTCCGAGATCCAGATATATGCCTTTTTCCTCCATTATTTTCATTAGGTCATAGAGTTGAAACGGGAATGTAATCATATACATTTGCTCCTTTCTCCTCTCAATTTCCTCAAGCAACTTTATCAATTTTAATTGCCCTTTATGCATTGCTTTCTGGATGAGCAGCAATTTCAATCTATCTTTCATTCCTCCCACCTGTCCAGACATTATCCTTATTATATCCATGGAAAGCTTTCTATCTGTAAGAAAATGGCGATGCTGGCCATCAAATATTTTTGTGCCCTCCGCCACCCACCGCCCCATGGTAAGATGTGTTTTTATAGGGCCGGGATAAACAACATGTGCATTATCTTTGGGTGGATATATGGAAAATAGGAGAATTTTATCTGCCGAATAAAACATTCTTTTTCTCGTTCTATCATCTCTGAACATGAAACTGAATTTTCCTGTTGTGCCAGACGAATGCGTTACAACGCCATTCAATTTTTCTTCTGTCCATTCAAGAAACTCTTCAATAGATTTTCCTTTAAAGTCAAATTTTCCTATTTCAACAGATGAAACAGTATAAAGCCATTCATACAACTGTTTTGGCTTATCACCTGGATATTCCTTAAAAAATTTATCTTCCAGCAATGGTATTTTAATTAAATCATCTATGCTCTTAATATCCCCTGGTTTTATGCCATTTTCTCTGCAATAGTTGTGATAGAAAAGATTATTTGAATAATGATGGGAAAATGATTCGCGAATGGCATTTAAACGTATTTTTTCAATTTCTTGGCTATCATATGAAAAATAATCATCCAATCCATATACCAGTTTATCAACTTCCATCCAGTTTTCCTTGGGAATGTAAAATAACTCTTTAAGTTTCGATAACAACTGCTGCATGCCATTTAATCGCATGATAAATATAATTCTTCTTTAAAGCACTCTTTATTTTCTTTTAATATTGTTTTAACTCCTTCTGTCTATAACTCGCTTTACTTTCCCTTCCTGTTTTGGCAGACTATCAGGAGGAAGAATTTCAACATTCATTCTCAAAGTTGTTGCTATACGAAGCTTCTGCTGCAAATCCATTGCAATTTTTTTCGCTTCTTCATTACTTACTTTCTCTTTCGCTTCAACCTTTACAGTTATTTCATCCATATCGTTTCTTTCTATAATCATGAGCCAGTTCTCGCTTACATGCTCATTTTTCATTATTACATCCTCAATCTGTCCTGGAAATAGATTTGTTCCTTTTACAATTATCATGTCATCACTCCTCCCTTTAATTGGAGCATGCCTTACGTGGGTGCGCCTGCATTCGCATTCACCATCATACAGGAATGTTATATCTCTTGTCCGGTATCGAATAATTGGCATCCCTTCCTTTGTCAAAGTTGTTAAAACTAATTCACCCTCCTCCTCTTTTCCTATGACATCGCCTGTATTTGGATCTATTATCTCTGGCAGAAAATGATCTTCCCATAAATGCAAGCCATCATGGGCATCGCAATCACTGCTCACACCTGGACCACACATCTCTGTCAGCCCATATATATCATGAACATCCATATCCCACATTTTTGAAAGTCGTCGTTTCATTTCCTTGGTAAATGTTTCTGCTCCAAATAT
>JAGGYX010000173.1 GCA_021162305.1 Thermoplasmata archaeon
CCATAATGTATTTCCATATACTATGTCATAGCTATTTTCCTTCAAAATTTTTAAATGTTTCAAAGGCGGAATGGATGTAACCTCAAAAAAAATCTTTTTGTTGAGTTTTACACTTGTTTTTTTATACAAATATTGAGGAGTGTAACATACTAAATCGACTTCATGTCCTTGCGTTTCTAGTAATTTCTTTATATTCAAAACTCTCCACAACATTGCATCATATTTTATAGGTGTGAATGGCATTGAGTATACAACGCTCAAGATTTTCATTCTTTCACCATTTTTTCGCTTTTCAAAATTAAAGTTTTGACCAACTTAGTGTTAAACAACGCATCTTCGATCAAATAGCTCATCTTAGATTTTAGATTTGCTTTTATTTCCTCCTTATTATTCCAGACATTATCTATTTTTGATACTAACATAGCATAATCAACATCATCAACATTAATTGAATATTTTTCTTGATCTATCATTTCTAAAAAACCTTTAACTTTCGGATCGTAGGCCAATCCTATCATGGGGACATTTGTGGCAGCAGCAAAAATAAGGGAATGCAGCCTCATGCCAATCACCATATCTGTTCGTCCGATAATGCCCAACAATTCTTGAGGGTTATAGGTGTTGGAGAGAATACGTGCATATTTTTTATAGCACATATTGCAAAAAATCTCCCTTTCGATATCATTGTCATTATTCTCACCAGCAAATTGCATTGGTATAAATACTACAAAGGCGTTTAACCTTGATACTATGTAATCTGCAACCCGTGCAAGCACATTGATCAATTTTTTATATGATTTAGAATGCATTCTTGGCCAGGGTCTGACAGAAATACCCACTAGTTTCCTATTTTTGGGTATATTTTCCCTAGAGAGTATTTCATTTATATAATTAGCATTTGGTGGTGAAAGTAAGATAGCAGGGTCTATCGTTACGTATACCGGAGGCTTATTTATACCTATACTATCCAATATTTTTTTTGATTTTAAATCTCTCACGGTTATCAAATCTACCTTATTTAAAATAATCCGAGTAATAACTTTTCCTAAAATCGTGTGAATTGGTCCGACACCAAGAGCATAAATCATAACAGGTTTCCTCATTAATTTAGCTAAGTATACTGGTTTCAACCACTTTATTATATTCCACGGGATTATTTTATCATACCAGTCAAATAACAATCCTCCGCCACCTAAAATGAATAAGTCTGCATTTTTTATTGCCTTAGTAGTTGTAATAAGATTCTTAATCCCTAAAAGAGGGAGATTAATGGCTTTCACGTTATACTGCTTCATAACATTTTGAGGATTAGGGGAGAGAACTATAAATTCAACATTTCCAACCACTTTCTGTAAATTTATCATTATAGCAGAAAGAATAGCTTCATCACCAGTATTAGATTGCCCATACCACCCGGAGATGATAATTTTTCTCATGATTATTTCACTTCCTCCTTTTTCATTTATTTAGGTTTTATAGCTTCATCATTTCATTCACTTCTTTCAATCCCTCTTTCAAGGAATATTCTGGCCTGAAATTTAATTCTTTTCTCGCTTTTGTTATATCGGCCATACTGTATCTTACGTCTCCTGGGCTGGGTTTTTCATAAAGTGGTTTAATATTTTTATTTTTTCTCGCTATTTCTATAATCTTATATGCAAGCTCTTCTATACTTATTGCCTTTCCACTCGCAATGTTGAATATTCCTGTTGCCATGCTTTCTGCAGCCATTATATTAGCTCTCACTATATCTTTTACATAAATAAAATCTCTTGTTTGCTTTCCATCGCCATAAATAATGGGAGGTTTATTATTTTTTACTCTCTCTATGAATTTAGGAACGACAGCTGCATATGGTGATGAAGCGTCTTGCCTAGGACCATATACATTGAAATAACGAAGAGAGATAGCAGGCAGACCATACATATCTGTGAAAACTTGACAATAATATTCTCCTGTTAATTTTGAAACAGCATATGGTGACAAAGGCATTGGAAGCATTTCTTCTTTCAGTGGTAGATTCGGATTATTTCCATAAACTGCACATGAAGAAGCATATACAACTTTTTTTACACTGTTTTCTTTTGCAGCCATTAAAACATTGAGTGTGCCACTAACATTAACTTCATTTGTTAAAAATGGATTTTTTATAGAGAAAGGAACCGAAACAATTGCAGCCTGATGAAAAATATAATCCGCCCCTTCAAACTCTTTCTTCAAAAAATCTAAATCCCGAATATCTCCTTTTTTAAAAATAATTTTTTCATTATCCATTAAATGTTTTATGTTTTCCAATTTTCCTGTGGAAAGGTTATCGATAACTATAACTTCATTGTTTTCTACAAGTTCTTCTGCCAAATGAGAGCCAATAAATCCCGCTCCTCCTGTAACGACGACTTTTTTATTTTTCATTTTATTTCCCACCTTTTATTTCAATAGCTGAAAACCCATGTTCACTTTTTCAAAGTCAGTATCACCTGTAAAAACCTTCTTTATTGATAATTCTTTCATTAAAATAAAAGAAGTCAAATCTGTAAAAGAAATGAACGGCTTATCGTGTAATTTCTTTCTCAACATCCATGCCCCTTCAAATCTTTCTCTTGTTATCCTTTCTATCTTAAGTAAGTTATTTTTTGCTGCTTCAAATATGGCTTCAATAAACCGGATTGCTTTATCAATAGTCACATTGCGAAATAGAGCAGTTACCACTTCATCGATTACGTAATCAGATGTTACCATAACATATTCTTTTGTTTTTATTTTATTATAAATTTCCTTTGCAACTTCATGATATTTATCTTTTTTGTTTGCTAGAGCTAACCATGCCCAGCTATCCACGAATATATGCTTCATCTTATCCATAGATATATTTATCATGTTTTTCTGCTAGGTCGCTTGGCCCCTCACAAATTCCAATGGCTTTGGCTAAAGGGTCTTTTTTCTTTTCCTCTTTTTCCAATGATTCTATGTATTTTGCCAATTTTTTAATAGAATTTTCAGGAAGTGATTTTACTTTTTTTATAATATATTCTCTTTCTATCATTTTAGACACCTCAACTTCTCTATATATCTTTCTAATATTTTATACTTTATCTTATTTTGATGATTTTTTTGCTCTGCCTATTGCTCCCTCAAATCAGTTCTTCAGTCAGATGAGAGCCAATAAAGCCTGCTCCTCCTGTTATTACAACTTTTTTATTTTTCATGATCTTTTTA
>JAGGYX010000157.1 GCA_021162305.1 Thermoplasmata archaeon
ATATAGGAATGAGTGAAAAAGGAATGGATGAAAAAGATAAAAATAACATGAAGGAAAATGGAATGCAACATTTCAATGACTTCCGTCATTCTTTATTTTCAAATTTTATTCATCGAATATTCCTAAAAATAAAAAATTATTCTCCTGTCGCTATTCTCGATGGTAGCTATGAAGGAAGAATAGGAGAACCCATAACCTTTGATGCCTCAGCAAGTTACGATCCGAATGGAGACAAATTGTATTACAGATGGGACTTTGATAATGATAGAACTTATGATACAGAGTGGTTAAGAAGTGCAAAGATAAAGCATGTTTATTATGATGTGTATGAAGGCTATGTTGGATTGCGGGTAAAGGATGAAGGAGGAGCTACAGATGAATGTATAGCAAAAGTCATAATCAAAAATGCGGTAACATCTCCTATAACTGGGGAAGTTGACCAGAGCCAGGAAAAGGCTGATGGATATGTTAAGATATACGGTGGTAAAAAGTATGCCCAGAGTTTCAAGCCGAGTATGCTTGGATTTGAAGGCTTTGATATTCTCATCGAAAGGAAAGGAATAGCAAGCTATGAAAGCAATAGTAGAATGGGAAATGCTCTACATAGGATAGGAAAAATACTCTCCAGATTCTTTGGGATAGGGAAGGGATCAATAGTATCAGCTCTTACAACAAGAATAAAAACATCAAAATCCTCAAGCAATGCAGGAGTAACGAGTTTCTTTGTCGGAGACCTAGTGGTAGGGCTTTACAGCGACTTGAGCTACAGTGGAAAGATAGTAGAAAAGGTATTCTCACCTCAAGATGTAAGCAGATCGAGAAGCTGGATACATATTGATTTTGAAACCGAGCTTGATCCAAGAGAGACCTATTATATAGTCGTATATCAAACTGGAGGGAGTGAATGGCAGTATTACAAGTGGTATTATGGTAGCGGAGATCCCTATGATAGAGGAAGCAGTTACAATTACGAAGGAGGATGGAACGAAGATACAAGCAAAGACTTCTGCTTCAAAACATATGGGCACAAAACAGGAGATGAACCTGATGGCATCGAAGAAAGATGGGCTGTGATATTTGGTTGTGTAGATACATTTATGGGGACAAGCTATTGCGCTGATGCCGATGCATATGACTTGAGAGAGACCCTCGTGAGTCATGGATGGGATCCGAGTCATATCAAAGTTGTGATATCTCCAACATTCAATGATGTAAAAAATGCGATGGAGTGGTTAGCGAGTGTTGATGACATGGATGATATTGATCTTGCAGCATGGTCAGGTCATGGAGGAAAGTATGGTTTTGCTGTCAAGGATTGTGGAGTTGATTATCGTCACCATATGGGTCCATGGCTTGATAACTGTGGAGCTAAAGGGATGTTTATAATAGTTGATACGTGTGGTTCTGGTGGAGCGATACAGTTCCTTGCGAAGCAGGGAAGGGTGATAATGACTTCTTGTGCTGAGGATGAATCATCATGGGCACCATCCTTGCTTAGAAATTCCATATTCTTTTATTTCCTAACAGAACCGCATAATGATAAATACCCAAGAGATGGAAAACCAGATGGTGCATTAAACCAGAAATCAATGGACAAGAACAACAACGGCTGGGTATCTGCAGAAGAAGCATATCAGTATGTCTGTGAAAGCACTTCGGAATTTATAAAGAAACACGGGGACTACGAGAAATATCCACAACATCCGCAACTTTACGATGGATATGCTGGTGAGCTTGATGTGACAAAGTTTGACTAAAATCTTGTTCATTTTCTTTTCCATGCATTATGCATATAAATGCTGTCTCATTTTCAATTATGCCTGTCATTGTTGATCAGGAATGCTGCATTGGATGCGGTGATTGCATTGATGAATGTCCTGTTGGAGCAATCTCGCTTAATGATGTTGCAATAATAGATGAGCAGCTTTGTATAGATTGTGGAGAATGCATAGATGTTTGCCCTGAAGCCTGTATAGACTGGGAGGAAGAATGAAGTTCATTATTTATGGAGCAGGCGCCCTCGGCTCCCTTTTCGCCGCCCTGCTTTCCAGAAAGCATGATGTTCTTATTGTAGGGAGGGAAAAGCATATTGAAGCTATAGAAAAGAATGGGCTGATTGTGGAAGGCATTACAAGCGGCGTATTTCATCCAGAAACGAGATGGGATGGAAGCCAATATGATTTAATAATCCTGACCACAAAAGCATATGATACGAGCCAAGCTACTAAGGAAGCGAGGAAAAAATTTGGAGAAATACCTTTCTTAAGTTTGCAGAATGGATTGAAAAATGAAGAGAAAATCGCAAAAATTGCTGGAGAAAAAAATGTAATTGGTGGAATAACAAATCATGGAGTCACTTTTCTCGAGTATGGAAGAATAAAACATGCTGGATATGGTGAAACAGTTATAGGAGAAATGGATGGAAGGGTTAGCGATAGAATAAGAAAAATAGCAAAAGCATTCAATGAAGCAGGAATAAAGACGATGGTAAGCGAAAAAATAAAGGAAGAGATATGGAGAAAAGCCATAATAAATTCAGCCATAAATGGTTTAACGAGCATATTAAAATGCAAAAATGGAGAGTTGATAAAATATAAAAATCTGGTAAAGGAAATATGCGATGAAGGAAGCATGGTAGCAAGAAAAGAAGGATTTACCATAGAAAATGCTTTTGAAAAAACCATGGAAGTAATTGAAAGAACTGCTGATAACTATTCTTCAATGTTGCAGGACATAATGAAAGGAAAAAAAACAGAAGTTGAGGAAATAAATGGCGAGATAGCAAAAGTTGCAAATAAACATGGAATTAAAGCCTGCTATAATATCGTTTTAACAAAAATGATTAAAGAAATGGAAAATGTTGGCACCCAGGTTGGCCTGCTGGTCATCAAATCCCGCAGGGGCCCATAGGCGCCATATAGCCCCACGCTTGCTCCCCTAATCATTTTTCATAGGGGTCTTCGAATGGGGCATTTAAATAATGTTTTTGGAATATAAAAATTTTTGTTGACTGGAAACATATTTTCACAATATTTAAAAATACAATCTCTATGCTTTTCATGAAGTTGAATGCATCTTATCTCGGATTGGCAGCATTTGCTTTAACAACTTTTGTTTTATCGATGGCAAACATTGGAGTAATTGATGGTGGAATCGTTGTTTCCCTAGCTTTCTTTTATGGAGGAATGGCTCAGTTTGCGGCAGGTATGTTATCATTTAAAGCAGATGATAACTTTGGAGGAACTGCATTTTCTTCATATGGAGCTTTTTGGCTATCATTTGGATTGATGGAATTGTTAAAAATGCTTGATATCTATGAGCCAAGCAATAGCGAGATTGCCGTCATGCTTATTGCATGGGGAATATTCACCTTCTATATGTGGATTCCTTCCATAAAAATAGGAAAAGCGTTATCTCTTGTTTTCCTAACCTTATGGCTGACTTTCTTCATACTTGGTTTATCCTTCCTTTATGGATATGGCACAAAAGCAGGGGGATATGTTGGCATGATATGTGCATTGCTTGCATGGTATGTTTCATTTGCTGGAATAACTGGCGAGATTTATCAGAAAAAGCTGCTTCTATGAACTTCCTCTATTTCATACCTTATATCTTCTTTTGTTCTTGAGCCAATTATTCTTTTTGCTGGCTCACCATTAAAAAATATGATTATTGTTGGAAGGCTAAGAACGTTATAACTTCTCGCAATATCAAGATTTTCATCTGTGTTCAGCTTTCCGAAAGCAATGCCTTCCATCTCTTTCTCCAGCTCCTCCAAAATTTTTTCAATGGTAAAGCATGGTTTGCACCATGTTGCCCAGAAGTCAACGACGGCAATTCTATTTCTTTTTATAAAATCGTTGAAACTGTTACCATTCAACTCCTCCATACTGGTATAGCATATACCTATAAATATTGATATGCAATAAGCTATCATGAAAATGAAACCTCGCTGTGTTCCATGCATTCTGAATCGCGTTGTGTATGAAAGCGAACTGGTTTTAAAAGACCATAAAAAAATGGAAGAAGTCATGAAAAACGTTGTTAAAAAAATACAAGAGCTATATGGAAGCAATTTAAGCTCAGCTGAGATAGCAACCCAGATACATGGATTAGCATATGAGCTAATAGGAAGTAAAGACCCGTATAAAGAATTAAAGGAGAAAAGCACTGAAATTGCAATGAAATTGATTCCAAGGGCAGAGAAATTCATAGAAGGCAGCAAAAATCGGCTGGAGGCGGCGATGCTCGTCGCCATAGCAGGAAATTCCATTGACTTTGGAATATCTGGAAGTGCAAGCAGCCCCGAAGATTTAGAAAGAAAATTTGATGAATTAATAAAGCAGGGATTGTATCACAATGATTTCAGAAAAATGGAGAAATATTTGAATGGCAGGATAATATACTTCACCGATAATTGCGGGGAAATTGTTTTTGATAAGCTTGTTTGCAGGGAGTTAAGAAATATTGCCAGCTATATAACTCTCGTTCCAAAAAAATATCCGATATTGACCGATGCCACATACGAGGATGTAAAAAAACTTGGTTTTGATGAGGTTGTAGATGAAATAATATCAACAGGCGGTTATGCAGTTGGCATTGACTTTAAATCAATGCCAGAGAAATTGAGAGATAGAATAGCAGAGGCAGACATCATAATATCAAAAGGAATGGCAAATTATGAAGCATTTTCTGAAACAAATTATAAGCCTATTGCTCATCTGCTTCGTGTGAAATGCAAAAGCATTGGCGAGGATATGGATTTACCAGTAAATATAAATGCAATAAAATTATATGAATAATCTAAAAAGCAGCAGGAATCCATTTATGATGAGATATAAGCCAATAAGCCAAGCTATTATTTGAGGAAAAATAATCACCAAAAAACCAAATAGAATCATAAGTAATGGCATCGCCACCCCAAATCTGAAGAATGGATAGAAGCGCTGTCTTCCCATCATTTTATCAAAAATAAAAAGGGGAAAGATTAGCTATATCCGCCTATCATAAGTGTTGGGTCGCCAAGCAATACCCATTCTTCTATTGTTTTACAATCTATGTTATCTTCTTCTGGTGGATACTTGTTTATATAATTTGTTATGGCTGTTCCCCATGTCTCTCCGAGTATATTCTTGCTTTCATTTCCATAAGCTTCGAAAAATCTATCTTCGATATAGCCACCAGAGAATTCAACACAATCTGGAATGCCATTCTTATTTCTATCTCCTCCAGTATCTCCATAACCCAGACCAGTGTTACCCAGCGTCGCTATAGCTCCCTTTCCAGCCATTTTAACGAAATGCCATCCAAAGCATTCGTATGTCGGTTGATAAGTCCACTCATTTTTCTGGAAATCAAGCAGGCTTATGTTGAACTCGCTATTATGACAGCCGCCTATGACAACGACAGGATACATTCCCTTATTATTCATTAAGTCCATATTGTATGTCATCAATCCATTTACCCATGGGTCATTGTGGGAAGCATGTCCTTGGAAATGGGTTGCCCATGCTGTCGGGCTTCCATGACCATCCATGCAAACGAAGCCGAAGCCAGTGTTAAGATTTTGTATAACATTTATCCATGCCAGCCTGCCCGCCATCTCGTTGTCCATTCCAAACAATGGGAGTGTGCCGTCAGAAACGAATAGACTAACTTTTTCGAAGCCCAAGTCCTGCATATGATGTTCATAGAACCATAGTGTGGATATCTCTCCCTCACATA
>JAGGYX010000127.1 GCA_021162305.1 Thermoplasmata archaeon
GAGTTTTCTAAAGCATCTTTCAATGTTGCTCCCTGAAAAATATATTCATCTTTTGTCTCAATAAATCCATTTGCAATCCCTTCTTCCATAACCTTTTTGTTGTAGCCTGTAATGCTCTGCTTATCTCCTATTGCTCCAACTATTGCAAGCTGTGATAAATCAATATTGTTATCGTCTATGGCTTTTGCAAAAAAATAGGAGACTGTTGCCCCACACGCTTCTTTGCTTCCATCTATTCCATAAAGGCGGGCATTTACATACATTACATTTTCTGGGGGCTCATCATAAGAAAGATGATGGTCAAGGACAATTACATTGCTTTTCAGCCTCTTCATTTCATTTAAATAACCGCTTCCAATATCAGCAAATATTATCAAATCATTTTCTTCTTTTTCAATCTCTTTTATTAAATCTGGCTTTGTTGCCTTTATTGAAATGTGGTAACGATATCCAGCTCTTTCCAGAGCCATGGCAATTATGGATGCAGCTGAAATTCCATCTGCATCTACATGCCCTATAATTCTAATCATGCTCTTTCTTGGCAGGCTTAATAGCAAATCAACAGCATATTTAACGGCTTCTTCTAACTTCATTTATTATCAACCCCACAATCAGAATTGCATATATGATGGCAATATAAAATCCTATTCCCATTCCCCATGTCTGCATGGCATTGTTTAATAGCCCATGCCCATATATACTGCCTGTTGTGTATTTTGCAAGTTTATGAATTGAGTATATGAAAATGGATATTGAGGCAATCAAAGGGAAAATGGAATATTTATATTTTTTGATTATGCTTAGCACAATGGAGGAAATGAAAAGGATTAAAGTCAAAATTAGAGAATATTTAAGCAATGAAGGCAACGAAATTATTTTTCCATAGCTGGAATAAAATTCTATCATTGAAGGAGGCAGAATATATAAATTTGCATTTCCTGCATGCCACCATCTGAATGTAATAGAGATGGAAAGCATTGTGATGATGAAGGCAATATAATTTTTGCGATAAATGAAGAAAATGGAAGCAAAAGCAATTGAGAAAATACATGCATATAAAATCCATGAATTTTTGTTAATAACAATATCTATCTTCTCATTCGTTGATATATATTTTTCCATGCTCGCTTTTTTCCCAGAATAAACGTTTATTCTGTATTTGCCCGGGGGCAATTCTTTTGTTTCAAATTCCTTTCCATTCCTTTCGAATTTTACTCTTGCTTTTATTGCAATTCCTCTATTGTCATAAACTTTTACTTTTACTGGATAAACTATTGGTATCTCTATTTTTAGCGACTCACAAGGAATATGAATGTTTCTGTGCAATTCGAAATTTTTATAGTTTATTTTTAGCAAATAATCTCCTTCTGGAAGGTTTTCAAAGGCATATATCTTTCCTCTTTTTTCACCATATAGATATGAATTATCTTTCGATATCGAAATACTGACATTTTCTTCAAATGGAAAGCCGAAAGCGTCTAAAATGCTTACATAAAATGGATGAAATGAAAATTTCTTTTCTATGCTTCTATGTGGCAGATATAACTCTGTTTCATATAAAATGAAACCCTTGTAGGAAAGGCGAAGCCTGTATTTATAGAACAGAGGTGCTTTGAGAATAGTATATCCATCTGAGGATGTATTTTTGGCTACTATTCCATTTTCATCCAATAAAATTGCTTCAATGCCGTCATTTGTATTCACAACAAGCTTTCCTTCAAATGAACAAAAAACATGTATTTTTTTGTCATCATTCAATTTTACAAATCTCTCTCCTATGAATCTATTTCTTGCATATATTTTAACGATATAGCTTCCTTCTGGTAAATCAAAGCTTGCTCTTCTGAATCTTGCCATTGCCTCGCCAACCATGCTTTCATTTCTCCACACTTCTACTTTCATTCTAAAAGGCAAAAACGAATGAATCACGACATCCAGTTTGTGGCTCTCTATTTTCATTTCTTTTTCTTTTCTATACTTGTAAAAATTGAAGAAAGCTGCTGCCTCATCCTCAAAATTTTTTAAACTATCAGCAAAATAAAGCTCACAAAAGTGGGTGTAGCGAGAAGGATGCAGAGCATTGTTTTTCCCAGCCAGCCCCACGCTCACGCCGCCGCCTGCAATGCTCAAGCCTGGCACATCAATCTTCTTTTTGACGAGAGCCTTTATTTGAAGACCTGAAGCATTTTTATCCATTATCAGTCCATACGCCATGCTATTGTCCATGCAGAACCATGGAGTTGAGCCAAGAATGACATTATCGCCTGATGAAAGAAGCCATTTGTATTTTTTACTTTGAGGATTTGTTTCCATTTTGTATTCTTCGATGCCATTCCTTCCACAAACATGTATGTATGGCAGAATTTCTCCGAGGTTAAGCTCATGTATGCTTTTGCTTCTCGATTTCAAACACATTAGATAGGCAAAAATGCCATTCTGCTCTCCTTTAACAACACAATCTTCAAGCACTTCATGGGCGAATTTAACAAATATTCTTTTATCTTGAGAAGGATTGTAATAATATGTGTAATACGCTGTCGTTGCCACTTTTTGGTTGGAAGACATGCTCTTTATTTTCACTCTCACCATTAAATTTCCATCTACAAGGATGCTTTTTTCAAGTAGCATCTCATCTGTTCCTATTTCCTTTCCATTGTTGTAAAAGAAGGCAAAGGATGAAATGTAATCCCATGAAGATATGGTAAAGCTTTTTGCATCTTTTTTCATTTTAACGACTTTCTGTCCCATCTGTATTCCAAATACATTTCCTTTCTGTCCAATTGAAAATACGCATCTACCATCTTCCATTATTGCATAGTAGTCAAGCGAAACTGAGTAGCCGACAAGCTGGTATGAATAGCTTCTATCGACAACGCTAACATGGTCAATGTATCCATGGCTTGCTTCCCTATCTCCATATTTAATTACATATTCTCCCTTTCCCTGCGAGAGAAAAACGATATTGCATGCTGTAATATGCTCTTCATCGGTGTGTTGCAAATTATAAATCTGGCTTTCTATTTCTCTTCCATTATAAAAAACTTTGATTGAATTGTGTTGCTCATCTCTTGCATAACATGGTTCATTAAATGATATGAAAATATCAATTGGCTGATTTTTTTCATCGTTGGATATTTCAATGACAATGCTATTTTCATCTGATGAAGCTTTTTCAAATTGAAAAATTATGAGGCATATGACAATCAATACCATGAGCTTTTTCACATTCAAAAAAGAAGAATGGAAATAAAATTTTTTGCATTATGTAATGTAATGACATCGTTAATTTTTTTGAGAAATATACATTGGCAGGATAATCATCTCGCTATGTGGTATCGATGATTATTAAAGCATTCAATAAATTCCTGAAGCAATGAAAGAATATTTTCAAAA
>JAGGYX010000170.1 GCA_021162305.1 Thermoplasmata archaeon
TACATTCCCCATACTGTTTCACGTAAGGTGCTGTGTGGCATAAACCCCAAGTAAAAACAAGATTATCAATTATATTGCCATCTACATCCTTGGCATAGAAATTCATTTCCATGTTGGAAAGATTCACATCTAAAATACAGTAATGATATGCTTTTACGCTTTTATTTATATATGGGGCGAAGCCTGGGTCATACAAAGGAGCTCCTCCACCGCCACTTACAACATAAATGATGCCATCAATAGGATTTGTTCTTTGATAATAATGATTGTGAGATTGAAAAACAATATCAACATCGTATTTTATGAATAATGGCTCCCATACCTTTCTTATATCTTTTCTCGGAGAATGTCCCCCACTACAATAAATTGGTTCATGGAAACATACAATTTTGAAGGTTGCAGGTTTAGCAAGTTCTCTTTCAAGCCATTTATATTGGCTACTTGTTTCATCCCAAGGTGCATAGTTATCAAGAATTATGAAATGGCAAGGTCCATAATAAAAACTGTACCACATTTCATTGTTTGGCAGAGCAAATATTTCATAGTATCTGCTTGCATTTCTTTCATGATTTCCTAAAGCAGTGAATAGAGTTGCATTTTGCATCAATGGCATCATAAAATCAAGCCATTCATCCCATTGCTCTGTTTCCCTTCCATCTTCTACCAAATCTCCGCAATGTATCACAATATCTGGCTTCTCCATATTTATTGCACTTGCAACTTCTTTAGCATGCTTCCAGTTATCCCATTTTCCTCTGCTATCACCATATATTATACATCTAAATTTTCCGGTTTCATAGCAGTATCTTGCAAGCTTAAATCTATACTCTTTGCTTTTAACACCATCAGATGATACCCTATAGTAGCCAGATGAAAATGAGGGAGATATTGTTATTTCATGATGAATGGAAGTAGTGTTATCATACGCAACATATTTTTGTTCATCATTCCAGTATTCAACATAGTTAATGGAAGTTGCAACATCTGTTTCCCATACAATTGTTATGCTATCATTGCTTACATTCTGAGTATACGGTTCAATGGAAATATTAACATTTTTTAAGGAATGATTCGGTGGAATAAGAAAAGAAATTGCTAGCAACGGAATTATTATTTTCTTCATAAATTTTTAATGGAAAGTAATTATAATCTTTTTGCTCGTTATCCAAATGTCACATCAAGTATCATCATTACTACAAATCCTATTAATGTACCAATAGTAGCTATATCTGCATTTTCTGCTGATTGCGATTCTGGTATAAGCTCTTCAACAACAACAAAAATCATTGCACCAGCTGCAAAAGCAAGAGCATATGGAAGAATTGGCTTCGAGATTATTACAAGAGCAGCTCCCAAGACACCACCAACTGGCTCAACTACAGCAGATAACTGTCCGTACCAGAAACTTTTTGCTTGCGAATAGCCTTCTTTTCTCAACGGTAATGAAACAGCCATACCCTCTGGAAAATTTTGGATTGCTATTCCTATTGCCAAAGCAATTGCCCCTGCAACAGTTCCTTCCCCATATGCAACGCTTCCAAATGCGATGCCTATTGCCAATCCTTCTGGAAAATTATGAATAGTAATTGCGAGTATGAGCAAGGTTGTTTTCTTTAAATTGCTTTTTACTCCTTCAGCTTTTTCTTCTGGGAGAAAAAGATGGAGATGAGGAATAAATTTATCTAATACTCTTAAAAATAATCCTCCAATTAAAAATCCAATACTGGCTGGTAGCCACGAAAATTTGCCCTGAGATATTTCAATAGATGGCAGAAGCAATGACCATATACTAGCTGAAATCATTATGCCAGCAGAAAATCCTAAGGAGATATCCAATACTTTACGATTTATATCTTTTTTAAAAAATACTACTCCTGCTCCTAAAGCAGTTATAAGCCAAGTAAATGTTGTTGCAAGTAAAGCCTGTATAAATGGTGGCAAAGAATAAAATTCAATGTTTGTCATCTAAAAGATATCCAACTATAGGGAATTTTTTCAAGAATTCTTCGCCATGAGGAGCATTTTTAATTTCTCTTGTCAAGTCTTTTCCTGCTTGATGAAGAGCCTGATGGACACCATTTTTCCATAAAAAGCTATCTGTGACATCATATACTCTGCCTTTGTAGCCAATATACGCTCTTCTTCCATTCTTGCCATCATATTTTTCAAGCTCTGAAAGGGTAAAAGCATGCATACTACTTAAGGAATTTTGATACAAATGGAGATGTTTCTCCTCTCCTCATAAAATGTCCAGATGGTCCCTCGCCTAAAAACTCTGAAAACCAGGATTCATGTTCTATTTCTTCATTTAATATAGCTAATGCTAAATCATATGTTCTATGATCTTTTCCAGCTGTCATATTGCATATTTGTGTATAACCTCTTACAGCGCATCTCTCTGCTTCAACAAGCACCTTCAATATAGATTTTGCATCAGGATTTTCCGGCAATTTTGCAGGAGGACATGCAGACACATCATGAAATTCTTTCATATCATCTGGAAGCTTTCCACCAAGCTCATAAATGCGGGGTACCAAAGCTTCAAAATGATTTCTATCTTCAATTCTTGCAACTTCTGCAATTTCTTTTATAGTTTCCCCTTCTAGTCCGACTAAATTAGCGCGAAGAATTGTGTAATAGTAATATGTTGTCAATTCGGCAGCTGCATTTTTAATAAGTAGCTCAACAAGTTTATCTACATCTATACCAGCTCTTTCAACCATTTCTCTTGCTACTTTTGCCATATTAACCAATCACAAGAAAGTATATAAACTTGTATGATGAGTAAGTTACCAGCCACAAAAATATAAAAGAGCATTCCATTCAATAATTATGAAAGCACATTTTGTATTGCTTGTGGCATGTATATTAATTTTTCCTTCAATTCAATTGTTAGGGGATAACTCATCCAAAATAAAGAATGAGTGGTTTCTTTTGCCTCAGGTATATGATATGGTTGCTTTACCACCAGATGATGTAAAATTATTTCACATTACTGTAAATGGCTTATGGAATGGATATTTTGCTGGGAATTTGTCGTCTCCTTTTGCTTTTGGAAGATATCTTGAATCTCTTCTTTCAGGCAGAGAATATGAAAGTGATAAGGAATTTGTGCAGGCACAGCATGAACAAGGGTTACTTGTTCCTGCAACTATTTTAACAACTCAAGGGCATTATTCATTCCAAGGAGATAAGCTTGAAGAATGGGCTTGTAGAAGTATAGATGGCAAGCTTTGTTATTGGGACTATGAGGCAAAATCATACTGGATGAATGCTTTAAATGATGAGTTTATTGATTGGTGCATTGAACACGGAAAGAAAGCAATAGATGCTGGAGCAGATTTAATTGTGCTTGATGAAATTCAGGGCTCCGGCTTCATTCCAATGTATCAGTGGATCTCTCAATATATTGATTGGCTTGATGCTCCTGGCTTCAGCAATGTAACGATTGAAAAGTTTTGCAATTATCTTGCCAGCAAATATAGTGATGAAGAGTTAAAACAAATCTTTGGAATAGATAACATATCCTCATATGATTTGAAAAGCAGAATAGCAGAAACAATGTATTTGCCATATTATGAGAGAATAAAAGCTGATAAATTAAACAAAGAATATTTTGAATTTCTGGAAATAGGAAATTTTCAGGCAAAGAAAAGGCTTATAGAGGAATTAAGAAAATATGCAAAGGAAAAAGGAAAGTATGTGGCAATTGCTGCCAATTCATATGCTTTAGGCACTCCTCGCATAGGTGGCTACTGGTGCAAAGGCTTGCTATTTGCTGATTTAATTGACTTTTTTACCTTTGAAAATAGATATACAGCATTGGAAGAAGATTTGCCTTCTTTGCCTCGTGCCAAATGGGTGGCATGGGAAAAGTTAGCTTATGCTTCTACGCATGCTCCAGCCGTAATTCTGCTTGGGGCTGATGAAGCAGCATATATTGCA
>JAGGYX010000078.1 GCA_021162305.1 Thermoplasmata archaeon
CCAATAACTGCTCAAGAATGGAAAGATTTGGTAGAGGATAAAATAACAGGAGAAAATGATGATTTCATTGAAATTTATTCCATATATGTTGCATTCAAAAATTTACTTAGCACTTTTATGAATACAGGAGTATCTTCAGCTTTTTATTTTATAGGAGAGATAATGAAGTATGATTTTAAGCAGATTTGTGATGTCATATAATAAAAATTGCCGATTTTTCCAAATATTGTTAGGCAAAAGCCATGCTAACAATGATGATTTTGGCTAACTTTCGGAGATACTGGAAGAAATAAAAAGTGAGGCAGAAAAACCTATTTGCGTTGAAAGAAAAATTGTTTATATGGGGCTTTTTAAAGGAAATTTAAAGAAAATGCTTTCAGAAATATTATAAATTGAAAATGCATTGAAAAATATGGATATTGAGTTATATGAATATCAGAAAATGCGGCTTTCAAATGCTCTCATGATAACTGGTTTTCCTACAGTCGGTTTGATAGGCACAATAGCAACCCGTTTCATTGTTTATAGTTTGAAGCTGAATTTGATTGCTGCTTTTCTTTCTGATTATTTCCCGCCAATGAGCATAATATCAAATGGCGAACCTCTGCCTCCAATTCGTTTATATGGAGAAGAAAAGAAATGTGGACCAAATGGAAAATATGAGCGTCTTGTTGTCATGCTTTCAGAATTTGTCCCCCACTATACAACCCTGCGTCCAATGGCAAATAAAATAATTGACTGGTGCAAGGAAAACAACTGCAACTCTGTTGTATGCATAGAAGGCTTCAATCTCGAAAAGAAAGAAGAAACCCCTTTGATGGGGGTTGCAAGCACTGAGGAAGCAAGAAAAATGCTCGAAAGATACGGAATAAAAATCATGGAGGAAGGAATGGTAAGCGGGCTTTCTGGCATATTGCTTTATGAAGGAAAGCGAAGAAACTTTAATATCGCCTGCCTGCTTGCTGGAACGCATGCAGAGTATCCGGATGCCAAGGCGGCTGCAAAAGTTCTGGAGGTTGTGAATAAAATGCTGCCAGATATAAAAATTGACCCAGAGCCACTATACAGGGAGGCGGAGCAGATAGAGGCACAGATAAAGGCGCAGATGAGTAAGGCAAAGCCAAGCAAAGCAATGTATACTGAACCCATGATGTATGGTTGAAATGTATGCCCTGCCAAAAGAAGAAGAGATAAGAAATGCATTATATTCTGCCTTGAGAAAGAATAAAAGCTTTCCCTCCTTGGTAAAATTGAGAGAAGCTGTAATAAAGGAGCTTAAAAAAATGAATCCAAGCTACACAATAAGTATGCGTCGAGCACGCGTAATAGCAGCTCGCTCAGGTTTTGTAAAAATTTCTGCCAAAATGAGAGCGAGCAACAAAAAGTTAAAAGTGTGTCCAATATGTGGGGCAAAACTTGAACCAATAAAAAATTATTCCTTGCTGGGAGAAGAAGTAATCATAGGATATAAATGCAAACTTTGTCCATATAAAGCAGGCATTAAAAATGAGATGCCAGTTAGATATTCATTTCAGCTTGTAAGATGATTGGAATGATGATTTGTTTTACTATACTCTCAAATTTCCAATTCATAATTTATTTTTCATTTCTTCTGCCAGATAACATGCTCCTTTTGCCACCATATAATCATCTTTTATGACTTTTATTTCTGGTTGAAATTGACTTGGAAGAAAATCATATATCTTATGCAATTTTTCTTTACTCAATCTTCCCCCTATTCTGCCCCCTATTGCTATAATAGATGGGTCAAAAAGTAAGGTGGCATTGGCTAAAGCTCTGCAAAAAATCTCAAAATTTTCATCATATGGAAATTTGTTCTTTTCAAACAATTCTTTAGCTTCCTTTCCATGCCTTTTGCGTATGCTCCATCCAGAAAAATAGCATTCAAGATGCCCTTTTCCTCCGCATACACATGGCTCATCACCTCCAATAAAAGTGTGTCCTATTTCTCCTGCCAATCCCATTCCATGATAAATTTTTCCATCTATAACAATTCCCATACCTATGCCTGTTCCAACTGTTATTCCCACTAAATTCTTTTCATTAAAAATCTTGCTGACAGCATATGCAAAACAATTTGCATCATTTTCCATGATGTATGGAACATCGAGCTTTAAATCAAATTCTTTAAATGGCAGATTAGGAGCATGCATTATTTTTCCTTCCTTCAGCCAAGCTGCAATGGCTATGCCAATGCTATCCACATCTGGGATTTTTTCAATTTCATTTTTCACCTTTTCCATGCTTGTAGGAACTGTTGAATGAATGAAAAAATTCTTCCCATCGTATAGCAGCATGTCTGTAAAACTCCCTCCTATGTCAATGCCAAGTATCATGCAAAGATAACAAAATCCAGTTTTTATTTTTTTAACTTAACTTCAATTTCCATAAAATCATGAGCTACATAGCTATTTGGAAAAATTTCTTTTGCCTCTTCTTCAAGCAATTTCGCATTTTTATAACGAGGACTTATATGCGTTAGCAACAGCTTTTCGACGCCTGCCTGCTTTGCCACCATCGCCGCCTGCTTTGCTGTAGAATGACCATATTCTTTTGCTTTATCCTCCATACTTGAATCAAAGGTTGCATCGTGAATCAAAACATCACTTCTAGCAGCAAGCTTTATTATGCTTTCGCACGGCATTGTATCGCCCGTTATCGTAATTTTTCTTCCAGGACGGGGCTTTCCAAGAACCATATCTGGAGTTATAATTTTTCCATTTATTTCTATTGCCTCTCCATTCTGCAATTTTCTGAATAATGGACCTTCTGGAATTCCAAGGCTCAAAGCTTTTTCTTTATTGAATTTCCCGGGTCTAACATCTTCTTCTAATGCATAGGCTAAAGCTGGAACATTATGACATGCTTCTGCAACTTTTATTTTGTAACCATCAAAGCTTAAAACATCTCCTGCCTTGACCTCATATGCATAAACTGGATAAGATGGGCGAAAATATCCAAGCTTTGTTATCGTTTCCACAATGCTCTTTATTCCTTTTGGACCATATATGTGCAATGGCTCCTCCCTATCATTCAATTGCAAAGTTTGTATAAAGCCTGGCAGCCCAAGAAAATGGTCACCATGAAAGTGAGTTATAAAAATCTTGCTTATCTGCATGTAGCTCAGCTTCGAGCGTTGAAACTGGCGTTGAGTGCCTTCGCCGCAATCAAATAAAATGGTCTCGCCTCCACGCTTTATTGCTATTGCCGCCACATTACGCTGCACAGTAGGCCATGAACCGCCAGTCCCAAGGAAATGAATATACAATTGCATGATTTTAAAGCAATCCTTTATTAAAACCTAACCAAATTCCTCCAGAGCCTTCACCACTTCAGCCACGTGCGTAAGCGCGGGTCCGCCGCCCATTAAAATCGCTACAGTAGCCGTTTCCAGAATTTCTTCTTTCGTTGCCCCAGCTTTCAATGCACTCTGGACATGCAATCCAATGCAATACTTGCAACGAGCTGTTATGCCTGTTGCGAGAGCTATAAGCTCTTTTGTTTTTGTGTCAAGATAATTTCCTTTCATTGTTACATCCATAAATTTTCTGAAATGATGAACTACATCAGGATTATTTTTTGAAAGAACTTTCATCGCTTCATAAAAATCCTGTATTGCATCTTTTATTTCCCCCATGCATGTTAAACAGGCATTATATAAAATTTTTAGGGTGTGCGGAATTTACACACAATCATGTTTTCTCATTTTTTATGATTATATCATCGCTTTCTATTACAATCTCGATTCTCTCAAAGTATTTTCCAAATTTTATTTTCCTTTCATTGCTCATGTTATTGGCTTTAACCTTCACCATATAATTTCCAGCAAGATTTGTAATGTTGGGAAATGATATACTTTCATTTGAATCGAGAAAAAAACTGGAATTAAAATACTCTCTTCCATCCATTCCTATGATGGCTATGCTTACATTCACACTTTCATTTGTATTATTTTTAACATACAACTCCATTGCTTCATAGCTCATCCACCATTTTATAAAAAGAGCTATTAAAACAATTGAAAAGAAAAGCAAAATAATTTTCTGCCAGAGCCTCATTTTCTCACCTTCTCTGCAAATTCAACGAGGTTATATACAACGTGACCTCCATTTTCATTTTCATGCCTGTCAAGATAATAGGCAATTGCTCCAGCATTTTTGGCTGCAACATAATCAAATTCATAGTTATCGCCAACATGGATGAGCTGGCTGCATTTTATTCCAATCTTTTCACAAACTTTTTCATAAACCTTGCTATCCTTCTTTGTTTTTCCAAAATGGCTCACCGCCGAAAAAATATTTTTGAAATAATCTTTCAAATTTAATTCATTTAATTCAAATTCAATGAATTCCATTGCTGCATTCGATATTATAATAAGATGCTCTCCATCTAACATTTCAAGAGCTTTTATGGCATCTTCATATAATACAAGCTTTCCTCTGCATTTTCTGAATATTTCTTTATAATCCATATCCAGCTCAAATTTTTTTAGCCAGTAATTTATATCATACCACTCAATAGCTTCTGGACCAACTTTTAGATATTCTTCCTCCACGATTCTCCTTGCTTCTTCAAAGCTCATTCCATATTTTTTTGCATATTCCTTTGGTATTTCTTCCAGCCATACAGCATCCACAAAATCCATTTTGACGAGCGTCCCATCTAAATCAAATGATATTGTTTTCATCCTATCACATATATCCTGCCATCGTATTCCACAATCTTTATTTTATCTTTTTCTTTCCCTGTCTTATTCACAAAATATGTTTTATATGTTTCTAAATCCATTACATATGTCCCATTCTTTTCCTCATGCAATATAATGGCGTCTCTCTCCTTTAAATCCATTATTTTTGCCTTCTTCATTTCATCTTTGTATATATACCTTTTATTTCCCTCCAATGATAACAACTCAATTTTCCTCCCAATTGCTTCTATTCTATATACCATATCATTCAATTTAATGAATGTGCCAATTTTATAGTCAGGAAGTCTTATTAGATAAGTATCACGATAAACTTCTACCCCATCTTTCATTCCCACAAGAGAGGAAGAACTTTTATATTCTGCCTTATACACATTTTTCAATTCTCTTGCAATTGAATGAGCAACTTTTTTGCTTCCAATATAATAATTCAATCCTTCTCCAACTCTTTCTTTTTTCATAATAAATGAATTTGCATCCTCAACTCTTTTTTTGATAATATCCTCCATTTCCTTTTCCATTTTCTTACTCAAATTTTTCTTTCTTATCTGCAATATTGCTTCAAAATAACCCCCTTTCATGAGGGAGCATTTCTCACAAAGCCTCTTTCTAATAACTATTTCAAATCTTCCCTCTTCAACGATTTTTCTACCTTCAAAGTTTCCAGTGCATCTCGCAATACCTTTCTCAAAATCTATTTCAAGATTGCAATCTATACCCTTTATATTTTTCCGAATATACCCTTCGACAATTTTTTCAAGACTCTCATGTCTCCATTCTCCATCTATTTTGTAGGCGCCGCAATTCCTGCAGACCCTGGCAACTATGCGAGAAGGAAAATGGAAAAATTTCTTGCTTCTTAGATAACAATCTAAGCATAGCCCGTTGTATAGCTTCTCTGTTTTCTTTCCACATTCAACGCAAATCATTTTTTGTTAATATGGGCATCAATATTTAAATATAAGCCTCATATCCTTTTCAAAAATTCATGGGCTTTTTTCAAAACTTTTTTATCTCCTTCATATGTAACAAGTTGCAATGCTTCCTCAAATGGGAGCCATACATAATCAGTGTGTTCAAAAGATAGCTTAACATTTTTTGTATTGCTTTCAGCAAGCAAATAAACAACTACCTTAAATATTGTTTTTCCTTCTTTCCTGTAAAAATAGCTTATTTTTTCTTTGAAGCCATTGATGATTCTCAAGTTCTCTTTTTTTAATCCCGCCTCTTCTTCTGCTTCTCTGAAAAATGTTTCTTTTATGTCCTCTCCTTTTTCAATATTCCCTTTAACAAATCCCCAGTGACCCCATCCATATTTAAGCAATAGATATTCATTTTCATGAAATATTACAGCTCCGCAGCTTTTTTCCACTGGCATCATTCACCTGCCATTTTTGCAAGCGTTTTTACAGCTTCTTCATATTCTTTTCCCTCACTTTTTATAACCTTTTCAACATGCTTTGCAAGCTCTTTCCCAAATTCTTTTTCCATTTTTGAATATTTCCACTCATCTATTCTCGCATTTGTAGCAAGTAAAAAAGCATATGATATTGCCTTTTCCTTTACATTCAATTTTCTTTCCTTTATCAATTTCATTATTCCTTCTATGCCCTCAACTCTATATGCTTTTGCCATTTCATCTATAAATTTTGTTAATTTTCCTCCCTGGACAGAAGGCAGTTTCAGAAGCATTTTTTCTTTTTTCATTTCCTCCCATTTTTTCTTCAATTCATTGGTATCGATTCCATATTTCTGGAGTAATTTTGCAGAAGAAGGCTGCTCCAGAATTATTGCATTTCTCTCTTTCTCTAAAATTTCTCTAATGAATTCTTTCTCCCATTCTTTTGGATTCAGTAATTTTAGCATTTCTTCAATGTCATCTCCATAGCATTTTCCATCCATAATAAAAACTTTTTTCTTTTCAATAGCCCATCTAACCATGTTTTTGTAGTTCTCAATATATTTTTCATCTGTCTGACGACCTTTTACATAAAAAGCTGGGTCAGGTTTTTTATTCAATTCATTTTCAATAATGCATTTCTCGCATTTTTTCTGACATGTTACAATGTTAGCATGCACATCTATGCTTGCTTTTTTCCAGAAATCAGGGTAATAAAAATATTCACCCATCTCTGCCAAGCTATTCCCCTTGCCACATAGCTTTATTTCATTTCCATTCCATCTTACAGCTATATATTCTTTTTTTCCGCATTCAAATTTATCTTTTAAAAATTTAACAAATTCTTCTGGCATTTCGTCTGCACATATTATTTTATCTGGCATTGAGAATAGATTCACCTTCTTCTTTTTTGCAAAATTTATATAGCCCAGCAACCGTAAATTTGGTTTATCCCAGTTCTGAATGGCAATCAAATATTCATCTTTTGCTTTCCCTCTTTTAGCATACAATACATCTTCGTTTCCTATTTTTTTATAAGCCAAATATGGAATTTTTTTCTCATCTGCCAATAGAATGGTGGCTGCGAGGGCGGCAATCAAATCCTTTCCTTTTGCTGCTTTTTGAAGAAATGTTTCATCGCTGAATTTTTCTATCGTTTTTTTCATTTTCTCAAAAGGACATTTTTTGCTTCTGCATTCTGGCAAAATCATATATGGATTTTCTTTCAATTTTTTTGCCATTTCAACGATTTTCTTTTCATGCTGCTTTGTCGCAATCCTTATCTTATATTGCATAAAATTAATGGAAATATTTTATATCATTCTTTTGGCAAGCCAAATTATTTATTTGCTACCAGAATTAACAGTATGGCAAAAGAAATTGGAAAAATTATTGTGCCTGTTGATGGCTCGGAAGAATCAAAGAAAGCTGCAAAGAAAGCAATATACATTGCAAAGC
>JAGGYX010000024.1 GCA_021162305.1 Thermoplasmata archaeon
GGTAAAGGTTAGCATTTATCTCCAGCTTAATGGGGGCTTTCGATAAATGGTTTGGTATTTTGAGAGTAGAGTAGTTGTTGGCAATTAACATAGGAGAAAATACTATGAAAATAGTCAAAATCGGTAATAAATATGTTGGTGATGGTTATCAAACATACATAATTTTTGAAGCTGGACAGACACATCAAGGATTTGAAAATGCTAAAGAATTAATAGATATAGCTTCTAAAGCAGGAGCCGATGCTATCAAATTTCAAATTTTTGATTCAGAAAGACTTGTTTCTTCCAGGGACATATTAGATATTTACGAGGTTATTGATAAAAAAACAGGACAAACAAAAATAATGAGTGAACCCTTAGTTGAAAGTTTTAAAAGGCATGAATTGACATTTGAGCAATGGAAGGAATTAAAACAGTATGCAGATTCTAAAAATATAGATTTTTTTGCGACAGTTTGCTTTCCTGAAGAAGTTGATTTTGTAGTTAGTCTAAATGTTCCTGCTATTAAAATTTGTTCAGCAGATATTAACCACCATTGGTTCATTAAGTATGTAGCAAGAAAAAAAATACCTATTATGATTGATACAGGGTCCTCAACGATTGGTGAGGTAGAACAGACTGTAGATATCATTCGTAATGAAGGTAATGAGCAAATAGTAATACATCATTGTCCTTCTGGTTTTCCAGCTACTTTAGAGAGTATAAACTTGAGAATGATTACTACTCTTAAGCAGATGTTTAATTATCCTATAGCCTTTTCAGATCATTCTCCAGGGTGGGATATGTGTATAGCAGCTGTATCACTTGGTGCAAATATGATAGAGAAAACCATTACTTCAGATAGAGCTATTCAAGAGTCAGAACATATTGCCTCTATTGAGCCACAAGAGGCAAAAAGAATAGTGCAAGCAATTAGAAATTTAGAAATAGCTCTAGGCGAACCTAGAAGAGAATTTTCAAGAGAAAACTTTAAAAAAGTATTAGAAAAACGAAGAAGTATATTTGCAAAAGTAGACCTCCATGTTGGCCAAATTATCTCAGAAAAACATATTGATTTTCGCAGACCGGGTACAGGTATTCCTGCAAATTTTTATAATTTCATATTGGGTGCAAGAGTTGGGAATTTTATTAAGAGTGGGACGATGATAAGTTGGAAAGACATAGAGATTTGTGATGGGCCAAAGTAATTTTCTGGCTACCACTGCTTTAGATAGCTTTTGGTTAAAAGATAGACATATTGTATTTTTGGGACCGTGGTGTTTACGTTACAGTGAAAAACAAAAATGGAATTCTTTGTCATATAGTATATTAGACCATCCTTGGCAAAATCGTTCTCTTTTGCTTAAAGCAGGTAAATATTGTGATGACCTTTACGAAAAAGTATTGCCTTTAATCAGTGAGACTCTTAACGAAATTCACAAGGAAAATCATAATACTAGATATTGGAGAATTATAATTGGCCCTTGGCTCTCTAACTATATCCAGATTTTTTATGAACGGTATAATTGTTTAAAATATGCCTTTGAAAAATATTTAAATCTTGAAACTATATGTCTTTCAGAAAAGTCTTATATAATTCCCAAAGATTACCATTACTTTATGTCGATAGTTGCGGAAGATGGTTATAATTTGCAGCTATATTCTCAGCTATTAAGTTTTTTGGGATATTCTTTTCCTTCTAAATATCTTGCCGATAGTACTATACCTTCAATACCTAAAAATAAAACGCACACTAGGGATATCTTAAAAAAACTGGTGAGTAAAATTTGGATATATTTAGACATATTATATTCTCGTCACGCTGCTATTTTACTTGCACACATGTATTTCCCCTTTTTTTCTGATGTATGGAAATTGTGTCTTAGAAGTAAATTTTTTGCTTGGCCTATTTCTAGAATCAGTACTGATAATATTAAGCCTATAACTCAGCATATTCTCAGAAAACGATTGATTGAGCAGTTAATTTCAAAATTAAAATTTGAGGACGAATTTTCCATTTTCTTAATAAAGAGTTTATATTGGAATTTTCCATTAATGTATCTTGAGGGGTATCAACGTCTTTCTACGCTTGTTAAAAAATTTATGGCGGTTCTTGCCTAAAGGCAATATTTTCAACAGTAGGATGGCACTTCGACGAGCCCCTTAAAATTCTAGCTTCTAAAAAAATGGAAAAAGGTTCAAAATTAATAGGAATTCAGCATGGGGGTGGTTATGGTATAAGATTAAAACATCCTCCCGAAGAGCATGAATTAGCAATTTGCGATGTGTTCTATTCCTGGGGGTGGAAAAATCCTGGAAGTTCAAAAATCAAGTCCTTGCCGAATCCTGTGGTTTCTTCATTCAAAAGACCTAAGAAAGAAAGAAGAATAATTTTATATGTAAGTGCTGCTTTCCGACGATATTTATACCGAATTATGAGTGCTCCTGTAGGTTCCTACTTTGTTGAATATCTACGATGGAGAGAAAAATTCTTCAGTTTTTTAAATAACTACTGTCTTAATCAAATATTGGTAAGGTTTCATCCACAAGATTATGGCTGGGATCAAAAAGAGAGACCTATTCGTAAATTTCCTAAAATCAATTTAGATAATTACAAAAAGTCTTTTATAGAACGTATTAGAGAAAGTAAACTTATAATCTGTGATAATCCCCAAACCACTTGGCTACAGCTATTGGCCTCTAATACTCCATGTATTTTTTTCTGGAATCCAGAGATATGGGAAATCAGAAATAACTGTTCCTATTATTTAGATAAACTTCGAGAAGTAGGCATTCTTTTTTATAATCCACAAAAAGCGGCTGATAAAGTGCAAAAAGTTACAATGATCCGCAAAATTGGTGGAGGTCGAAAAAATTCAAGAAGCACGCTTATGCTTTATGAAAAAAATTTGTGCAAGTTAGAAATAATTGGCTGAAGATATGAATTCGTGAGTTAGAACAATTACAAAAGAAGGAATATGCTAATGGCAGAACGGGATATTTTTATCAATAAACAAGATATTAAGACTCGTTTTCTCACTACCTTATTTGTGAATATCCTAAAGCTAGGCTTAAGTTTCCTTTCGGGGATTATTATAGCTAGAAGTTTAGGTCCTGCGGATTATGGCAATTTTAATTTTCTTTTGGTTAGCTTTGCTTCCATTATTGACTTACTTGATATGGGCACTTCATCAGCATTCTATACATTCCTCTCTCAAAAAAAACGTAGCTCCAAATTTTATTTATATTATCTAGCCTGGCTAGGAGTACAATTTTTAATTGGTTTATTTCTTATTGCTCTTGTTTTTCCTGATTCTTGGCAAAATAGAATCTGGCTAGGCCATAAAAAAAAATTAAATATCCTTGCATTCTTTGCAAGTTTTATGATGACCAAAATCTGGCAGACAGCAACGCAGGCGGGAGAATCTATCCGTGCCACAGTAATCGTTCAATTACATAGTATTGCCTTGGCAGGTTTCCATCTATGCACTATTTTAGCAATGGTTTCCTTACATTGTTTAACCATTACCAACCTCTTTATAATAATTGCAGTAGAGTACTTATTATTCACGTTCATACTGGCAAAAAGACTAAAAGATAATTTAATTGATTTGGAAGAAACAGAACAAGCCGAATTATCGAATATAATTAAGGAATTTAAAATCTATTGCACTCCTCTTATTATCTATAGCATTGTTAGCTTTGCCTATTCATTTGCAGACACTTGGCTACTTCAAAGATTTGGTGGGGCAGTCCAACAAGGTTTTTATTCAGTAGGATTACGTTTCAGTACAATCTGTTTAATTGCTACTACCTCTATGTTAAGGGTCTTTTGGAAGGAGATAGGAGAGGCACATGCACAAGGAAATAAAGAACGCCTTTATTACTTATATACAAAGATATCCCGGGCCCTTTTTTTTGTAGCTGCGGTAGGAGCCTGTTTTTTGATCCCTTTTAGTAAGGAAATATTGGTTTTCTTGCTTGGGCCAAAATACAAGCCAGGCTGGCTTTGTTTGGCAATAATGTTTTTATATCCTATCCATCAATCCTTAGGGCAGATTAGTGGGTCATACTTTTGTGCCACAGCACAAACCAAGTTATACTCAAAAATTGCCATTGCCAGAATGATATTCAGCATATTTATAACGTATTTTGTATTAGCATCTCCTTCTGCCAAAATTCCTGGTCTGGGTTTAGGTTCAGTAGGTCTAGCATTAAAAATGGTAATACTTCAAATTATAGGTGTTAATATATTTGACTATATTATTTGCGGATACTCAAGGTGGAAAACAGAATTTTCATATCGAGGTGTAGGTATCATACTTTTGCTTATTATTTCTTTTATAAGTAAGGGCTTTTTAAGCCATATTTCTCATTTTTTAGGTATCTCGCTGCATTCTTTGCTATTAATAATAGGATGTATTCCCATTTATATTTCGATGGTTGGACTAGTTGTGTATTTATTCCCTGGACTTAGTGGTATAGAGAAAGGTCAATTAATAAATCTTGCTAAAAGTGTAAACAAAGTTTTTTCAATAAAAAAAGAAGCAACATTATGATTCTAATTTTGACTCCTCTAGA
>JAGGYX010000027.1 GCA_021162305.1 Thermoplasmata archaeon
ATGGTATGGTACTCATCGGAATGTCTCTTCTTAGAGAATTAGAGGAAAAAGATGATGAATCTATTTATGAAAAAGTGTATGAAATAACAAAAGCAGTGTCTCCTGTTTTACTTCCGATGATTGCTACACTTGGTACATTGGAGGAGGATTAAGATGATAACAACAGATCAGAAGGATATCTGATCTGATGATATTTGCAATTGCAGGATTGTTTTTATAGCGATAAAGTCCCATCAACATGCATCCAATAATGCACTAAAATCGAAAAGATTTAAAAAAGAAAATCAAATCATGGAAAAGCATGCTTTCATTCTGATGAGATGATAACATGGAATATGACCTAAAATACGCAAAAAAGGCTGCAGCAGTGCTGGTATTGCTTCCCCTTCTGGTTATGTATACAGAAGCTGTTTTAATTCCCTCTCTGCCAACAATACAGAAAGATTTTGAAATAACTCCAAGCGAGGTAAGCTGGATTCTGTCAATATACTTGCTTGTAGGAACTGTAAGCGTAGCCATCATGGGCAAGCTTGGAGATATGTTCGGAAAGCGTAAAATGTTTCTCATTGCCTTGATTTTTTACACCGTTGGTGTAGCTATGAATGGATTCGCTCCTTCCTTCAAATTTCTTCTTTTTTCTCGTGCCATGCAGGGCATAGGAATGGCAATATTTCCACTTGGTTTCAGTCTCGTTAGAGAAGAATTTCCTCCAAAAATGGTTCCACAGGTTCAGGGTTTAATAAGCGCAATGTTTGCTGTTGGTATGGTAATTGCCTTGCCCCTTGGGGCTTTTATCTCGCAACATTATGGATGGAGATGGACTTATCATAGCGTTGTGCCTTTCGTTATACTAATGTTCATTGCTTCTTGGATTATTCTGAAAGAAAGCAGATATATTACTCCAAGCAAATTTGATTTTGTGGGAGTAGCTCTACTCATATTTTTTGTTGTGCCCTCGCTTGTAGCCGTTACAAGAGCGCCAAGCATAGGATGAAAAAATAAGCAAACTCTCGCCTTATTTGCAGCATCTGCCATCGTTTTCATTATCCTTATACTGTGGAAAAATACGCTGAAAATCCTCTGATTCCCATAGCAATATTATCTTCTCGCAATCCAATGCTTGCCAATATCGGAATAATGATTGCTGCCTTCGCCATCCAGATGATGAGTCAAGCAAATACATACATATTCCAGATGCCCTATCCATATGGATTTGGAAAAAGTATTCTTGAAACAGGCTTATTCATGACTCCAAATGCTATCGTCATGCTTTTCATTGCTCCTCTTGCTGGCAGACCCATGATAAAAATTGGAGCAAAATTTTTTGCCTTGCTCGGCTCATCCATTGCATTCATTGGATTGCTACTGCTTGCAAAATATGCAACTGCTGTTGGAATACCCCAATTCATAGGCATGACCGTTATGGTGAGCTCTGGCATCATTCTAATGAACGTTTCTCTTGTCAACTTGCTAATATTCAGTGTTAAAAGAGAAGTAATGGGCATAGCTACAGGAGCCAACAGTCTATTTCGAAACTTCGGAGCAACATGGGGACCAGCCATAGCCGGCACAATTATGAGCACATACGCCACGCTCATCCACATGGCGACGCCGCCCTATACCATGGTGATTCCAGAAAACAAAGCTTATGAAGTGTTGTTCGCAAGCTCCGCTTTTGTGTTTCTTTTCCTCACAATATTGTCCCTGGCTTTGGTGGAAGTTGTAAAAGGCATTGGTTCAAAAAATAGCTTGGTAAATTAATTTATCCCCATTTTAATGGCAAAATAAGGCAGCTTGGTCCACCATTTCCTTTTATAAATTCTGATAAATCTATGACATGAACATTGAATTCATGCTTCTGCAATTTTTTTATTGCTTCTTTATTTCTTTCTTCCACTATCACTTCTTTTCCTTGTATATATATGACATTTCCTCCTATAAATGAATTGCATTCTATTGTCATTTCTTCAAATCCATCAAGAAAGCCATCTGGAAACCCATGATGACAATGTAAAATGGTGTTGCCAACAATGCTCATCATTCCTCCAAGATGTAGAAATGGTTTTGCAACTGTGGCAATTCTAACCTCATATCCAATGCTTTCAAGGATATTTTTCAATTGTTCTACGCCTTCTTCATTTGTTCTTGTTGAATGCCCTATGAATGCGACATCTCCAGCAAGAATAATGTCGCCGCCTTCACAACTTGCATTTCCTTTTATCTCTCCAACTTTTTCTATGCCCAAAGATTCAAGAAATGATGCCATCCATTCTTCCTCTCCCCTTCTGCTTTCCAATCCCATTCTTACCTTTATGTAGCCACACGGTGTAACTATTGCAGCATCACGAACAAAAACAGAATTTGGATGACCTTGCAACTCTTTTATTTCATGAACTTCGCATTCTTTTTTCAGAAATTTAACAAGAGTTTCATGCTGCTTTATCGCTTCTTTTGATGCAACCTCCTTTATGTTATGCTTATTCAGATTCTCAACATTGAAGTACTCTTGGGCAGGCGGACATACAACAACGCTTTTCAATTCCATAATATGTATTCTTTTCAATTCTATAATTTTTTAGGCAAGTGCAAAAAAGTTAAAATGTGTGGAGATATTGAATAATGGATATCATGAGTGAGGAATTGAATAATATGTTTTATGGAAAGATGTCCAAGGATTTGCCATAAAAGATGAATTGAAAAATATTGCAATAACAGAAATGAAACATGCAGAAGAAATTGCAGAACGCCTTTCATATCTTGGTGGAGAACCAACAACAAAGCCAGACCCAATTTTCATCGGCAAAAGTTTAAAGGAAATGATGAAGCAGGATAAGAGGGATGAGGAGAATGCAATTGAACTCTATAAGGAAATAATAAAGAGAGCGAGAGAAGGAGGAGATGAAACAACAGCCCGTTTATTCCGAAAAATACTGCAGGATGAAGAGGAGCATCATGATTTCTTCATTAGCATTCTCGAAGGAATGTAAACAAAATTACTATAGTCAAATATATAAAAGAAAGATATTATATCAGCATGAAAAAATATAGATGCAAAATATGTGGATATATTTATGATCCTGCTAATGGAGACAGCGAAGCAGGAATTCCACCTGGCACTTCCTTCAATGACCTACCTTCTGACTGGACATGTCCTGTGTGCGGCGCTGCCAAAGAGGATTTTGAAGAAATAGAGGGGTAACATGGCAGTTAAAAAAATTTTAGATGGAATATATAGCGTGGGAGCCATAGACTGGCATCGCCGCCTCTTTGATGAGCTGATTCCATTGCCCCATGGCACAAGCTATAATGCTTATCTTATTAAAGATGAGAAAATTGTTTTGATAGATACCGTTGATCCTTCAAAAAGCAAGGAACTGCTTGCCAATCTCGATGAGCTTGGAGTGGATAGAATAGATTATATTATTGCCCAGCATGCAGAGCAGGACCATTCTGGCAGTCTGCCAGCAGTCATTCAAAAATATCCAACGGCAAAGATAGTAACAAATTCAAAATGCAAAAACATGCTGCTTGACTTGCTGCCCTTAAATGAGGAAGATTTCATTGAAGTAAAAGATGGAGAGGAGCTTTCTATTGGTTCACGCACTTTAAAATTCATATTTGCTCCATGGGTTCACTGGCCAGAGACAATGCTTACCTATCTTAAAGAAGACGGCATACTTTTCACATGCGATTTATTTGGTTCTCATATGGCTACAAGCAAAATGTACGTTAGCAACGATGCATTAATACTTCAGGAGGCAAAACGCTACTATGCAGAGATAATGATGCCATTTGCAAGCAACATAAAAAAGCATCTTGA
>JAGGYX010000021.1 GCA_021162305.1 Thermoplasmata archaeon
AATCCCATCCGTGATAGTATCAGGAACTTGCTGATGTGTTTTTCTATTTTTTAAAAATTAGCTTCAAAAAGGTAAACAGTTACGAAATTTTTCATATCTCTTTTTCTTTTCCTTCTGCCAACGCCATAAAATGTTCCATTCCTTCTCTTGGTCCTTTTACAAATAGGATGTCTCCTTCCTTTATCAATGTATTTTTATTTGCTCCATAAATCCATTTTTTTCCATGTTTTATTGCAACAACCCACATTCCCGTTTTTGTAGCGAGTTCAATTTCACCAAGCCTTTTACCATTTAAAATGGAATCGCTTTTTATCTCCACCTTCAAGATAACTTCATTGCTTTCAAGTATGCTCTCTCTTATTACTGGGTGCAGTTCAATGTCTCTTAACTCAACATCTGCTATTTCACGAGCAGCATCTGCAATTAGCTCTGAACAATTTCCAAGTCTTATTATTGCGAGAGTTTCGTCAACTTCAAGCTCTCCCTTTTTTGAATCTTCAACGGCAAGTTTTTGGAGTTCGTAATGCAATTTGTCTATATAGTCCTCGAGCTCATAAACTTCTTTTGCAATTTCCTTATTGTCATACAATATTGAAGAATATGCCAAGTCAACCATTAGCTCAGCCTTCTCTTTTAATTCCAGCAACATTGCCTCTGCTTCTTCCTCACTCATTCAAGCACCTCAAGCTCTCCCTTCAGAAATTTTCTCAAATGCCGAAGCCCCTCTTCCGTTCCAATACATATCAATGTATCGTTGGCTTTCAGCCTTACCTCTGAAGACGGTCCATAAATCCATCTATCTTTTCGCCTTATTGCAAGAATTCTAACTCCTGTTTCGGATGCAATATGCAAATCCCCGATTTTTTTGCCAACCGCTTTCGAGCTTTCATCAACACTCATCTTTTTTATCACTTCATCTGACTCCTTTATAAGATGGGGCAATATAGGATGCTCGAGTTTCAAAGACAATATTTTCACAATGTCGCCAGCAGCATTGGATATTGTTTCTGCTGCCTCTGCAATTTGAAGAATGCCAGCCATTTGCTCCGCATCCTCAGGCGTGCGGGCTGCCAGCATAGCCATCATTCTTATCATGTAATTGAGCTTATCCATTCTCACTTCGAGATAATTCACTTCTTCTGCTATTTCTTTACTGTGAAAAAGAATGGCTGAATATGCGAGGTCAACAATAAGCTCAGAAATACTTTTCATTTCTTTAAGTATTTCTTTTATGCTGGCTGGCTCATATTCAATCTCTTCAAATTCTGCTTTTTTCCACCGAGGAATTTTCATGCTTGAAATAATTGTAAAACTTCTATATAAAACTTACATTACTCTTGTATGTGGTTTTATCTCTCCACTCGCTATAGCTGCGGGACCAATAAAAGCATTGTTTCCTATCATGCATCCAACATTTATTGATGCATTTATGCCCGTTTGAACATTGTCGCCAATAATTGCTCCAAGCTTCCTCCTTTTTGTATCCACTTTCTTTCCATTTGTAAAAACCTTTATATTTTTCTTATCAAGCCTTAGATTTGCTATTTTTGTTCCCGCTCCAAGGTTGCAGTTTGAGCCAATTACAGAATCACCAACATAGTTAAGATGCGGAACATTACTGCCATTCATTATAATTGAATTTTTTACTTCGCTTCCATTTCCTATATGGCAATCATCTCCAATGCTTGTGTAAGGGCGGATATAACAATTGGGCCCAATTCTGCAATTTTTTCCTATGATAACAGGACCTTCTATATAGCTACCATTTTTTACAATGCTTCCCTTTTCAATTACAACATTTCCTTTTATTGTTACATTTTCTTCAATTTCGCCTTCAATTTCGCCTTCCATTTTCTTTAGAATTTCCTCATTCAATTCAAGCAAATTCCATGGATATATCACATCTTTCCATTCTTCAATATATACTCCTTCTATTTCATGAGATGATGCCATCATGTTTATGGAATCTGTTATTTCATATTCTCCTCTTGGCGATTTTTCTGTTTTCTTAATGTATTCAAAAATTTCTTTACCGAAATGGTATATTCCAGCATTTATTATATTTGAAATAGGCTCTTCCATTTTTTCATGTATTTTTACAATTTTTTTTCCCTTTAATTCAACAACTCCGTACTCTTTTGCATCCTCGACTTTTACAAGTCCAATGCCATATTTTCTTTTCATCTTTTTTATATCATTGCTTCCAAAAATTGTATCGCCGCATAAAACAATGAAATCTTCAACAAAATCTTCAACCATTTCAATGGCATGAGCGGTTCCAAGAGCTTTTTCTTGGTTCACATATTCTATATTAACATTCCATTTGCTTCCATCTCCAAAATAATTTTTCACTATCTCTCCTTTATAGCCTATCACAAAAATAAAATCATTCAATCCTGCTTTAATTGCATTAATGAGATTCCATTCTAAGATGGGCTTATTTGCAACTGGAAGCATAACCTTTGGCTTTGTATAAGTCAACGGTCTCATTCTTTTTCCCTCACCAGCAGCAAGCATTACAGTTTTCATTTTATGCACCTCTTTACAATTTCAATAATTTCCTCCCATCTCTTTTCCATATCTTCCTTTTTTCTTCCCTCAACAGTTAGCCTTATTTTTGGTTCTGTCCCCGAAGCCCTTACTAAAGCCCAAGAGTCTTCAAATTCTATTCTATACCCGTCTATTTTAACCATATTTACATAATTCATTTTTTCCAGCTCGCTTTCAATTTTTTTCATTACTTCTTCAGTTTTCCTCCTTTCAATTTTTATACTCTCCTTCCTCATTGGATATGCTTTTATTCTTTCTATCTCTTCCATAACATTTATCTCTTCAGCCATTTTCAAAAATTTTGCGGCGGCAAAAACGCCATCCGGACAATATGAAAAATAAGGAAATGTCCACGTGCCGCTGGCTTCTGCTCCAAGTGCATTGCTTTCTCCTTTTAATTTCTGGGAAATGAATACGTCGCCAACTCTTGTTCTAACAATCTCTCCATCAAAATAATCATCCAAAATCATTGATGAATCAATCGGGACAATCAGCTTTTTAGCATTTTCATATTTTGCAAATAGAATCATAAGTTTTTCATTTTGAACCAGCTCACCATTTTTTCCAACAACGACCATTCTGTCTCCATCGCAGTCATGGGCAATTCCAAATTTTTTCTCTTCCTTGCAAATTTTCCTTAAAATATGCAAATTTTTTTCTGTTGGCTCTGGAAGATGAGAGGGAAAAAAGCCATCTGGATTGCAGTTTAAGCTTGTTATTTTTGCTCCCATTTTACGCAACAAATATGGCGTTACAAAAGAAGCTGCACCATTTGAGCAATCAATAATGGCTTCTATGTTTATAAATCCAATTTTGTCAATAATGGCTTCAATATATGAGGGAATTATATTCACATCTTCAATTTTTTTGAACTCATTCCATTCAACATATTTTTTTTTCTTTTCAATCAATTTTTCTATCTCCTCAGCTTTTTCCATTGAAATTCCCGAGCCATCTTTTTCAAAAATTTTTATTCCGTTGTATTCTGGTGGATTATGAGAAGCTGTTATCATTATGCCAGCATCGTGCTTTCTTGCTTCATATCCTATGGCTGGTGTGGGAACAAGTCCTGCATTGAATATTTTTGCTCCAGTAAATAAAAGACCAGCCATCAGAGCGTTTTTCAGAGCAATGCTACTAGTCCTTGGATCATTTCCTATGACAACATTTTCATACATTCTTCCAACAGCTTCCCCTATTTTTAAAGCTGTTGCTGGAAGCATTTCTTTTCCAACCACTCCTCTAACACCTGATGAGCCAAACATTTCACTCCACCGTAACAGATTTTGCAAGATTACGAGGCTTATCAATTGGACAATTCCTCAAACTTGCAGTATGATACGCCAGCAATTGCAAAATTACTGCAATAGGTATGGAGAACAAAGGAAATGAAAGCTTAGGATAATAAATCACATGATCAGCAAAGTTAGTAATGTCCTCATCTCCTTCTTCAGCTATTGCAATGACTGGAGAATTTCTTGCCTTTATCTCTCCTATGTTTCCCATCACTTTTTCATATACTCTGTCTTTTGATGCTAAAGCAATCACAGGTGTTTCCTCGCTTAAAAGAGCAAATGGTCCATGTTTGAGTTCGCCAGCTGCAAATCCTTCAGCATGTATATATGATATTTCTTTCAATTTTAATGCTCCTTCCAATGCAATGGGATAGTTTATTCCTCTTCCTATGAAAAAAACAGTGTTTTTGTCGTGAATAATTTTTGCTATCTCTTTTATTTCATTTTCCCTTTCCAGCACTTCTTCCACTATCGAAGGTAATCTCTTCAACTCAGCCACATAATTTTTTATTTCATTTGCGTGGAGCTTCCCATTTTTCATTCCCAGATAGAGTGAAAACAGCATAAGGGTAAGCAATTGAGCAGTGAATGTTTTTGTTGCTGCAACCCCAATTTCTGGACCTGCTCTTGTAAGCAATACATGGTCAGCAAATCTTGTGGCACTACTTCCTATAACATTTGTTACAACAATCGTTTTACATCCATACATTTTAGCTTCTTTCAATGCTCCAATGGTGTCAGCAGTCTCGCCAGATTGAGTTATAGCAAGAACAGTTCTCCTTTTCTTCCCAAAATATCTGTATTCAGATGAAAGCTCTATATCTACAGGCACACCAGCCAGTTCTTCAATCATATATTTTCCTGCCATCGCTGCATAATACGAGGTGCCACACGCCACCAGCGCAACTTCATCCATTCCATCAAAATCAATCTCGAGATTTATCCATGGCTCTATTTCTGATATTCTTCCTCTCATTGTTTCCATGATGGAATGAGGCTGCTCATATATTTCCTTGAGCATGAAATGGGGATAACCTGCTTTTTCTGCCTGCTCCGCCTGCCATTTTATGAGATTTTCTTCTCTTTCTATCTCCTTTCCATTTAAATCCATTATTTTTATTCCATCATTTTTTATAACACATATTTCTCCATCATTGAGATATTTTATCCTGTTGGTATATTTCAGGAATGCAGGTATATCAGAAGCAATAAAATTTTCTTTTTCTCCGACTCCGATCACAAGAGGGCTTTCATTTCTTGCTCCAACAATTTTATCTGGTTCTAATTGAGATATTGCTATTATGGCATATGAGCCTTTCAACTCTTTTATTGCTTTTTTTACCGCTTCTTCTAAACTCCCTTTATATTTTTCCTCTATCAGATGAACTATAACCTCACTATCTGTTTCAGAAGAGAATGTATGCCCCTTTCTTTCAAGCATTTCCTTCAAGCTTTTGAAATTTTCAATTATTCCATTGTGAACAATTGCAAATTTTTTATTGCAATCTGTATGAGGATGGGCATTTTCAATGCTTACCTTTCCATGTGTTGCCCATCTTGTATGACCTATTCCAACTCTTCCATCTATTTGAGGAATGCTTTTTTCAAGATTTTCTATTTCTCCTACATTTTTGTAAATATGTAAATTTCCTTCAATTATTCCAATGCCTGCAGAATCATATCCTCTATACTCCAGTCTCTTCAATCCTTCAATTATAATATTTCTTGCATTTCTGAAGCCAACATATCCAATTATCCCACACATCAAATCACCATGCTGCCATCTGGCACATCTCTATTTACAACTTTATTTGAAGAGATGGTACATTTTCCTCCAATTATCTTCCCAGCTTCAACAATGACATTAGCTCCTATTTTACAATCATTGCCTATAAAAGAACCAGCTTTTATTTCATGAATCTCATTCTCGACTTCAACCTTTGTTTCTCCTTCTATAGCAGAAAAACGAGATGCTATCTCACATCCCTTTCCCACGACAGAGTTTGAAAGGAGAGAATATGAACCTATTGTTGAGTTATCCATAACAACTGAATTTCTTATGCATGAAAACGGATGTATTGTTACATTGTTGCCAATTGAAGTCGACGGAAATATGCATGTGTTGGGACCTATCTCACACCCTTTTCCGATGATAACAGGACCTTCTATATAGCTGCCGGAATGTATTATAGTATCTTCTCCTATAACAACATTCCCCCTTATAGTGACATTTTTTTCAATTGTTCCTGCTACAGAAAGAGGCAATTCATATAGAACTTCTGCATTTACATCAAGAATATCCCATGGATAAACGATGTCCCTCCATGTCCCTTGCAATTTAATTCCTTTGAGCTTTTTTTCTTTAATAAAAACCTGTAATGCATCTGTAATTCTGTTTTTTCCATTTTCAACAAAATTTTCAACGATATCGAAAATATCCTTTTTAAATTTATATATGCCCGTGGATATCAAATTGCTTTCTGCAAAAGTCGGTTTTTCTTTCAGGCTTGTGACACTTCCATTTTCAAGTTCAACAACACCATATTTGGATGGAATTTTGCTCTCACATATCAGGAGGGATGGTGCATCATTTTCAATTAATGCTGCAAGTCCCTTTGCATCTATTATATTGTCCCCTGATAAAACCACCATTTCATCATCAGTAACAAATTTTTTAGCCTGTAAAAAAGCATGTCCTGTCCCAATTTGCTTTTCCTGAAATGCATAAACAATTTCCACATCCCATTTTATTCCATCTCCAAAATGACCCATTATGGATTCTTTTCTATATCCTGCCACAATGATTATTCTCCTTATTCCATTCTCTTTTAGAGCATCTATAACATACTCAAGTATGGGTTTATTTCCTACAGGAATCATAACCTTTGGCATATAATGTGTAAATGGTCGGAGGCGCCTGCCTTCGCCGGCGGCGAGCACAATTGCTTCCATCCTTCTAATAATGGAACAATTTATTTAAAAATTTGCTATAACACCTGCCTTATTTTTCCTATGGTTGAGAAAAAAAGCAGGTTGTCGGCGATTGCGTATATTTCAAATTTTTCAATATTCTCCTTTTTCAGAACGGGGGAAAGATAGTATTCTTTCTCTGTCGTTGTCACATCAGTTCCACTTGCAAGAGGGCTTAAAGCAGGTAGAACCACAATATGCTCGCTTATTAAAAAGCACGGTAGTTTTATAATGGCGCCAATGGCGTCTCTCAAGCTAACACTTGGATGCTCATGCCCTATTATTTTTCTTCTTCCTTCCATGTCTTTATGTCCATGAAATATGGTTATCTCGTCCACTTTATAACTCTCCACAACCCTTACTCCGGCTTTAGATGCAATTGTTTTCAAAAAGTTATCATGATTTCCTCTTATCAGTAAAACATCTGTTTTGCTTTTTATAAAGTTCAGCAATTCTATGGCTTCGTTCCATTCCTGCCTTAAATTTTTTCCAAATTCGTGCTTGAAATCGCCATTTATTATCAATAATCTGGGCTCAAACCTCTCTATTATTTTTTCTATTCTTTCCATTAAAATTTTTTTCTGATAGTTCGGAATCATTACTCCTTCTCTCTGTAATACTCCTTCGTAACCAATATGCAAGTCGCTCACAATCGCTATCTGGTGCTCTGGCAGGAATGCAGCGTATAAATCGCTTATTATTATGCCATCTTTCTCTATTTCATGCATTTTTTATCAACTGCATAACTTCCTTATGCAATTCTCTTATCAATTCTTTTCTGTCTTCCATCAGAACAACATCCGTTGCACCTATGGCAACAATATTGAACGAAAACGGAGATGGAAGCATTGTTCTTAAAACCCTTATTTCTATTTTCCCTTCCTCTATTTTCTTCATGTATTTTTTTGCATTTTTGATATCCATCGAATCTTCCATTATCTCTCGATATGTTTCTTTCAATGCAGGAAATTCAGGATCAATTTCTCTTACAACTTTAAATAGCATTGAAGCATTTTTTTGCTGCCTCGATACACTCATTTCATGTCCCAAATAATTTTTCAATATCATCAGGCTTCTTGTTGCCACATGCCTGAAACGACGTTTCAAAATTTCTGTATTGGCAAGAGCCTTTTCCAAATCCTCTTCCATATTTTTTGCTTTAAATAGAGATTTTAATTCTTCATCGCTTATGTCATATTTCCACCACGGATAAATTATAGCAAAACCATTATCTGTTATGGCAAGCCTTACATTGAATTTGAATTTTTTAGTTATCCTGTATGCAAAAATTCTCGATAATGCATCATTTGCTCTTCTTCCAACCAGAGTATGAAAAATGATATAACGGTAACCATCCTTTTCAAATATTTCCACTACAACCCGCCTATCATGAGGGATAATAAAATGAGATTGTTCTTCAAAATAGGAGATTATTGCCATGGCTGTTTTTTCATCTATGCCATACTTTTTAATCAGATAGTCTATGGCTTTGTATGCATTGCCAATCAGGCTTTCCATTTTTCTTCTGAACTTTCCAATTTGCGTTGCAAGGTCAAAACTCAATGGAAGCTGCTCGGAAAACCATGACGGGATGGTCGGCGCCATGTCGGGGCGTGGCTCCACATATATTTTCATTCCCTTGCTTTTTACGAACTCATATGTATTCCCAGCAAGCACAAATATATCTCCTTTCTTAAGGCGTTCTGCAAATGGTTCTTCCACCTTACCAACGTATTTACGGGCGAGAGTATAAACTTTGACAGCTACTTCATCTGGTATTGTTCCAGTATTGAGATAATAAATGGGGCGAACCATTTTGCCTCGTCTTCCAAACATCTCATCATGCTCATCGAACCATATTTTTCCATATATTTTTCTGTCTTCAAGTTCTTCATATTCACCTGCAAGATAATGAAGCAATTTGATAAAATCTCTTTTCAGAAGATTTTTGTATGGATATGCTTTCCTTATTACTTCTAAAGCCTCATCAACTTTCCATTTCTTTTCTATTGCCATTCCAACAACATGCTGGGCGAGAACATCGAGGGCATTTTTAGGTATTGAAACTTTGTCCAGCCTTCCATCCAATGCTTCTTTTGCAAGAACAACACATTCTACCAAATCATCTCTATCAAGAACAACTATCCTGCCTTTTGAAACTTCATGCAGAAAATGGCCACTTCTTCCAATACGCTGCAATGCTCTTGTAACACTTTTTGGTGAGCCAAGCAGGATAACGAGATCAATATAACCAATATCAATTCCAAGTTCAAGACTTGTTGAAGAGACAACGCATTTTAGTTCGCCCTTTTTAAGACGCTCCTCTACACTCAGTCTAACTTCTCTCGAAAGAGAGCCATGATGGGTTTCTATTTTTCCTTCTAAATCTTTAAATCTGCTTTTCAAATGAAAAACAACTCTTTCTGTAGCACTCCTTGTATTGGTAAAAATGAGAGTTGTTCTATGTTGCTTAATCAATTTATAAAGCAGATTGTATAAATCATTAGAAAGCTCACTGGCAGGTATATAAATTAAATCATTTACAGGGGATATAACTTTTAAATCAATTTGCTTCAAAAAATTTACATCAACTATTATGCAATCTCTTCCATTTCCAACAAGGAATTTTGCAATTTCTTTCATGGGAGCAATTGTTGCAGATAAACCAATCCTTATTGGCTCATTCTCCATGGAATAAACAAGTCTTTCAAGCGATAGAGAAAGATGTAATCCTCTTTTATTGTCAGCCAAGGCATGGATTTCATCAACTATAATCCATCTTACCTCTCTTAACTTTTTTGAAATTGAAGGGGCATTGAGTATGATTGATAAGCTTTCTGGAGTCGTTATTAAGATGTGGGGCGGCTTTCGTGTCTGGCGTTGCCTTTCCTGCTGCGTTGTGTCACCAGTTCTTACACCAATTCTTATTTTTTCTTTTATTTCATATTTTTCATATATCTCTTTGAGAGGCTCTTTTAGATTTCTCTCAATATCATTATTTAAAGCTTTTAGAGGTGAGACATATAAAACATAGATTTTGTTTTCAAGCATACCCTTTTTTGCAAGGGAAAGTAATTCATTTATCGCCGCCATGAAAGCTGCAAATGTTTTTCCAGAGCCTGTAGGCGAGGAGATAAGAATGTTATTTCCATTGTGTATTTCCATTATTGCATATCTTTGAGGGGGAGTAAACTTTCCATATTTGCTTCTAAACCATTCTTTTATCTCAGGCACAAGAATGCTGTATATCTCATCATCACTGTATTCATGAGTAGCAAATTTTATCATTGATTTTTAACCATGCAACTTTAAAAAATTTTGCCAGAGAAAACTTTTATTATTGTAAGCAATCCAAGCAATGCTGTAATCAATCCAATGATGATGCGAAGAGATTTATCATCCATTTTTTTAACAAAAAAAGCCGTGAAAGGGACTGAAATTACTGCTCCTGTTATCAATGAAGGAGCAAGAATCCAGCTTATTTTGCCTCCTAAAAAGAAATAGGCAATGACACCAAATCCACTTGTAACTCCTTTCGCAAGAGATGTTATGCTGACGGCATGCTTGCTTTTCGTTCCTGTCAAAATCTGCCCGGCTGTGACAAGAGGACCGTATCCAGCGCCGCTAAGTCCTTTATTAAAAGATGCAAAAACACCAAGAGCCATTAACTTGCTCCATGAAAATTTGAATTTTTTCTGCATAGTGAGTAGTATTATTATACCTAAAAAGAATATGAGTAAACCAATATACAACTCGATTATGGAAGTAGAAACATTTATTGCAATCATTACAGCCATTAGAACACCAATTATGCTCAAAATGCTCAGCAAGATGGCTATTTTGAGATGATGTGAATTTTTTCCAAAGTTTACATTTCCAACTTTATGATGAGCCATTCCAACAAGAACCCCGCTTATTACCTCAGCAAGCAAAATTGATGGGACGATAGTAAGAGGAGAAAAGCCAAGCATTATTAGCAAGGGAGTTAAAATTGTTCCATGACCTCCTCCAAAAATTGCATTTATAAACTCACATATGAAAGCCAAAACTATGACGATGATGAAGAATTTCAGCCCAAATATGGTTAATCCAATGTATAGTCTTTGACCAAAAGATTTTCATCTATTTTTCATCCATCGTAGAATCCTAGAGGTTTAAGAAACTTCTCTATCCAC
>JAGGYX010000197.1 GCA_021162305.1 Thermoplasmata archaeon
ATGGGCCCGGCCGGATTCGAACCGGCGACCACCTGGTTATGAGCCAGGCGCTCCACCAGGCTAAGCTACGGGCCCTCTTGCATAAATGCTTTTTGAATATAAAAATTTAGTGTGCTTTTTATAATCACTCTTGATACAAATATTAAAAAAGAGATATAATATTATGCATTTAACAAAAGATGTTTCCTCTTGTTATTCTGGCAGCTGGCAAGGGCAGGCGCATGGGCGAGACAAAGCCACTGGTAAAATTGCTTGGACTTACCCTGCTTGAGCGAACCATTCTTGCTTTTAAGGAGGCTGGAATAGATAAATTTTATGTTGTGGTTGGATATAAAAAAGATGTTGTAAGTAAGCATGTTGAGGAATTGAAAAAAAATTACGGGATTGATATTGATGTCATAGAAAATGATGAATGGGAGAAAGGCAATGGCACTTCTGTTCTGGCTGTTCGCAATTATGTAAAAAAATTTTTTGTTACGATGGTTGACCATGTTTTTGAAAGAAACGTTATAAAAGATTTTGTAGAAAGCATAGATGGAAAAAAATGTGTGCTTCTTGTAGAAAAAAATATTGAAGAAGTTTTTGAAATTGAAGAAGCAACAAAAGTTAAAATAAGGGAAGAGAAAATCATAGATATAGGAAAAGGTTTGAAAGAATATGATGCGATAGATACAGGATTATTTTTCTTTACTGAAGAAATATTTGGGGCAATTGAAGAAGCCATGAGGAAAAACAATGCAAATGTAACTGATGGAGTAAAAATTCTTGCTGAAAAAGGAAAAATGTATTGGTATGCGAAGAAGAAAGGATACTGGATAGACGTAGATACAAAAAAAGCATTAAAAGTGGCAGAAAAGCTAATATTAAAAAGCATACCAAAGAAAGAAGATGGCTTTATTTCATTCTATTTAAACAGAAAAATTTCATTAAAAATTTCAAGCAAACTATGCAATTTCAACATTTCTCCTAATCTTATGACCACTATAAGCTTTTTAGTGGCTATAGCAGGAAGCATATTCTTTCTTTCTGGTAAATATCTTTATACAATTTTAGGAGGAATTGCAATACAGATTGCATCAATAATAGATGGATGCGATGGTGAAATTGCAAGAATGAAATTTTTAGCTTCCCGATATGGAGCATGGTTTGATACTGTTCTGGACAGATATGCTGATGCCATCATAACAACTTTTATTACATATAATGGATGGGTGATATACAAAGAAAATATTATATGGATACTTGGCTTCTTTTCATTGCTCGGATTTATCATGGCAAGCTATTCCAGAAAAGAATATGAGTTAAGATATGGTGAAAAAATGCATGGTGGCATAATGGATAAACTATCAAAAAGAGATATACGGCTATTCTCAATGTTCATAGGCTCATTTTTCAACATGGCGTTTGAGTTTATGGTAGCAATTGCAATTTTGCATCATGTTACAATAGTATGGAATCTATGGAGAAAAAAATGAAAAAACTGCCAAAAAATTCATTTTATACTGGCAAACTGGCAAAAGGGTGCATTTATTGCAGTCGTGGCTCAAAAATGGTTCTCCTTATAACTGGCTTATGCAATGCAAGATGCTTTTATTGCCCTCTTTCGGAAAAGAAAAAGGATAAGGATGTCATATATGCCGATGAATTGCTTGCGAGAGGCGAGAATGATATAATCATAGAGGCAGAGCTTATAGAGGCGGAAGGCACAGGCATAACCGGCGGCGACCCCCTCGTTAAGGCAGAGAGGACAGCACATTATATAAAAATGCTTAAGGATTATTTTGGAGAAGAACATCACATTCATTTATATACTGCAACCACGAATATGGAAAAAATAAAAAAAGTTATAGAAGCAGGGCTTGATGAAATAAGATTTCATCCTCCATGGCAACTCTGGGACAAAATAGAGAAAACGAAATTGAAGGATATCGTAAAAAACATTGATATTGATGTTGGACTTGAGATTCCTGTTGTTCCGCATTTAAAAAAGGAGACGAACCATTTATTGCATACTGTCGATAAATATGGATTTGATTTCATTAATTTGAATGAACTTGAATTTTCATATACCAATGTTGAAGAGCTTTCAAAATATGGCTATGTTGCAAAAAATGATGTTTCGTCTGCCGTAAAAGGAAGTGAGGAAATGGCATATGAAATGTTGAATTGGGGCATAGAAACACCATTGCATTATTGTTCAGCTTCCTTTAAAGATGCTGTTCAACTCCGCAATAGAATTGCAAGGAGAGCAAGAAATGTTGCAAGGAAATATGATGTAATTACAGAAGATGGAACACTACTGAAAGGAATTATAATGGCTGGGAGAGAAAAATTGCAAGAAATAAAAGAAAAATTTGGAATAGCAGATGATATGATTGCATGGGACGATGAGAAAAAAAGAATAGAAACTTCTCCATTTATTCTTGAAGAAATTGCAGAATATTTGCCATACAAATGCTATTTGGTTGAAGAATATCCAACTGCAGATCGCTTGGAAGTGGAAAAAATACCATTATGAAATTTTCTGATATTCAAAATAGGAATAGGCAACGAGATATGAAGTAGAAGCAAAAACAGGAAGCAAAATAAACCATATTGTATATCTTGGAAAAATTATGCCAATTAAAGCAACTATTGCAGCAATTTTGAATAACTTTCCTCCTAACCTGTGTGTCTTTTCCCATACTATCCTGTTACTCAGAGTCCATGGCGTTCTTATTCCAACAAACCAGTTTTGCTTTGCATTTTCAAGCAGAATGCCAACATAAAAAAATAAAATTGCAATCCATGGTGGAATAAATATATTGAATGGGGCTTTTATTCCAATATTCCATAAAATTATCTGAAGGTGTAGAGAAAGCATAAATGCAAGGAAGAGAATAACAAAGCCATCATAATATTTTCTGAAGTTTTCAATATTTGCTTTTAAGGGGTCTATTTTTGGTATTGCAATAAAAAGCAATGAAAGGAGGAGAATAACAAAAGGAATCAAAAATAATGCTACATTTTTTGACATATATCCATTCACTTTGCCCTCAGCATTCCAGTGAGAAGCCATTTTTTCTGGCATCGAGGGATAAAAATAAATGCTTAATGCAATTGCAATTATGAAAATCGCAGCCATTATTTTCCAGCTTTGCATGCTATGAATTCATTCATTCAATTTATAGATTTTGAAGTGCGGGCGCCGGGATTTTCGTGCAAACTTGCACGGAAACGCAACTTGTTGTGCAAGTTGCAGTTCGAACCCGGGTAATAGCCGTGGCAGGGCTATGTGATACCAGACTACACTACGCCCGCTCAAAGCTATATCGCATTTCAACATATATTTTTTACCCTCGTGCTTCAATAAATTTTTATAAAATGCTGTTATAAAATTATGAAAATTCATCTGTTGTTTTCAGATTCAATGGGAGTTCGTTCCATGGCAACATTGGTGGAAGCGGAAGAAAAAATTTTTATCGATGCTTCCGCTGCCCTCGGTCCATCTCGCTATGGATTGCCCCCTCATCCTTTAGAAATAGAAGCTTTGGAAAATGCAAAGGAAAAAATCGCAGGCATTGCCAAAAAATGCCCCATACATATCATTACCCATTATCATTATGACCATTATGACCCGAGCGAGGATTTTTACATCAATAAAAAAATTTTTGCTAAGAGAATAGACAGCTATATAAATGCAAGCCAGAAAGAAAGAGGTACACTTTTTCGTGAAAGATTCCAAGATAAGGCAGAAATAATATACTGTGATGATAGCGAGTATGAAATAAATGGTGTAAAATTAAAATTTTCTCCCCCCTTCCCTCACGGTCCAGAAGGAATAAGGCTTGGTTATGTAATTATGGTGAGTATAGAAGAAAATGAAAAATTGCTGTTTGCCTCAGATGTTCAGGGTCCAGTTTATGAAAAAACCAGAGATTACATAATTGAGGAGGAGCCATCTATCCTTATAATGGATGGTCCTCCTTCCTATTTTCTTGGATGGAGATTTTCTCAGGAAAATCTTGAAAAAGCTGAAAAAAATTTGATTGAAATAATGGAAAAGCTGGATTGCCAGCTTATTTTAGACCACCATTTGTTGAGAGATTTAAGATATAAGGAAAGAATGCACGAACTATATTCTCTGTATGGTGATAGAATAAAAACCTTTGCAGAATATAACGGGCTTGAAAATAATATGCTGGAAGCAAGAAGGAGAGAGCTATGGGAAAAATATGAAATTTGAATGCCCACGGTGTCATAGCAAAAACGTCACCATTGTGATTCAAGTTCCATGGTCAACAGACGGGCTATTTCCAAAACAGAAAATATTCTTGGAGTGCAAAGATTGTGGTTACACCATTCCCATTAAAAAATTGAAAGAAAGGTAGTCTAAGTAGTGGGAAAAACAGATTAGCTTTCATCATATAAAAAGATAATTGTTTTTGATGAAAGCCGATTTGGTAGATGCAGATTAGCCTTTCTTATATAAAAGGCTAACCATTTTTGGCGTAACTCGTGGTGGTTAAAAAAAATCGAAAAACGAATATATGGTATCCCTTCCAAAATTTGGAGGGGATACCACGCCATGGGATGAAATAGAAATTGAAAAGGTAATAAAAAGTAATCGGAATTTTTTGGATAGAGAGATAGGAAGAAAATATGAATTGCCATCATTGTTCATAAATCCTATAAAAGAAAGTCCAGTGGAAACATCTGAATTTCTTTCGCATCTAAATTTAGATTTTCTGGATCCAGTATTAAAGAAAATGTTTCCCAGATTAGAAAGGATAAAGAAAAAAGTGTATGCAAGAGTAAAATTTGCTGTTTTTGTAAAATTAAGCAACATAAAATATATTGCAGAGGCTTATAGAAAATTGATTACAAATAAAGAGATTGCACAAAATCTGGGTTTTGATGCATCAAATCTTCCTTCATATGAAACAGTAAGGCATTTTATAAATGATCTTCTGCAAAATAAAATTGATGAGGTTTTTTATGAAGTTGTTAAAGAATTGGAAAAGCAGTTGAAAAGAAAAGGAAAATGGACGGGAGATGTCGTTGAGGATGCAACGGTTATTACTGCAAGAAGAATGGATAATGA
>JAGGYX010000113.1 GCA_021162305.1 Thermoplasmata archaeon
ATTATTCCAGATGTTGTTACTGATCAGACTTCTGCTCATGATGCTTTAAATGGATATGTCCCAGCAGGATATTATGGAAGCAATTTGCATGAAGCGATTGAGCTTCGCCATAGTGACCCGAAAAAATACATGGAGCTTTCAATGAAATCAATGGCTGAGCATTGCAAAGCCATGCTTGAATTTAAAAAGAATGGTGCCGTTGTTTTCGACTATGGGAATAATTTACGTGGTCAGGCTTATGAAGCAGGCGTTAAAAATGCATTTGACTATCCAGGCTTTGTTCTTGCATATATTCGCCCCATGTTTTTCGAAGGGCGTGGACCATTCAGATGGATTGCTTTAACTGGCGAGGCAAATGATATTTTAGAAACAGATAAGCTTGTTCTAAAAATGTTTCCTGAAAACACCACACTCAAAAACTGGATTGAGAAAGCAGAGCAATACCTGCCATGGGAAGGACTGCCAGCCCGCGTCTGCTGGTTGGGATATGGTGAGCGAGATAAATTTGCATTGAAAATGAATGAGCTTGTTAGAGAGGGCATTATAGGACCAATTGCTATTACGAGAGACCATCTTGATGCTGGGAGTGTTGCATCACCAAATCGCGAAACAGAAGGTATGAAAGATGGAAGCGATGCCATAGCTGACTGGCCTCTCCTGAATGCAATGCTTAATGTTGCTGCAGGCGCCGACAATGTTTCGATACACAACGGCGGGGGCGTCGGCATTGGCTTGGCAACGCATGCTGGAATGACAGTCGTGTTAGATGGAAGCAAGGAAACGGATGAACGGATAAAGAGGGTATTTAAAACTGACCCCGGTATGGGAATAGTCAGACACGCTGATGCAGGATATGAAGAGGCTATCAGAAATGCAAAGAAGATGGGAATAAAAATGCCAATGTTAAAGTGAATGCAAAAAATGCTGGAATAATTTTCATTCTATGTGCAAGCTTAATGTGGGCTTTAGAACCTGTTCTGGCTAAACTTTCTTATGTAAATAGCAATTTCATCAACACCTCTGTTATAAGAGCCATAGCTGTGGCTTTATTTGCCTTCATATATGCAATTTTTACAAAAGGAAAGTTTGTGGTTGAAAAGAAAAGCATTCCAAAACTTGTTTACATTGCCATTGTAGGAACAGTTTTTGCCGATTTAATTTACTTCCTTGCAATATCAAAAATTGCTGTTATAAATGCCGTTATAATAGGCCATATGCAACCAATCTTTGTTATGCTATTTGGCTTCTTCTTACTCAATGAAAAGCTGACAAAATATGATTATGGAGGGATATTTGCAATGATATCCTCCGCCATTCTAATAACAGGGAAAAGCATGCATAACATTCTTTCATTAAAAATAGGTAGCTTTGGTGATGCTCTTGTTTTGATTGCCACCATATCATGGGCTACAACAGCCATCGTAGCAAGAAAATATCTCCGAAATATGAATGCTGGAATAATAACATTTTACCGCTTTTCAATTGCTTCCATTATATTTCTTTTTCTTATCCATTCAATAAAAGTCGCCAACATATATCAGATTCTTGTGGGAATTGTTGTTGGAGCAGGAACAATATTTTATTATGAAGGATTGAAAAGAATAAAAGCTGCACAGGTTTCTGCTTTAGAACTTTCCTCTCCTTTCTTTGCTTCAATCCTTGCATTAATAATATTACATGAGTTTATAACAATTCTTCAGGTTGTTGGTATCCTCCTTTTATTTTCAGGCATTTATTTCTTTTCGAAAAAATCACATGATTAACAAAAATACTGTGCATACAGCCATGCTTGCGATACCAACAAGAGTGCCAAACCTAAGCCAATCCTTATTTTTTATCTCATGCCCGTATCTTTTTGACAGAGAAATGGCTATAACTCCTGCAGATGAGCCGATTGGTGTTATATTTCCTCCCATGCCGACGCCCATCGCCAGCGCCCACCATAGAAGTCCAGTGTGCAGATCATGCGATAGGACAGCTACTACAGGAATCATTGCTGCTGTTATGGGAATGTTATCAACAAATGAGGATGTTAAGCCTGTCACCCAGAGTATAATTATGGCTATCGTAATTACATTTCCTGATAATCCTGCTATCCAGTTTGCAAAGCCATCTAATACGCCAACTTCTTGCAATCCACCAACCAAAGAAAATAATGCTATAAAAAACACTAACGTAGACCATTCTACTGAGCTAAAAGCTTCCTTTGGCTCTTCCATGGTTATGAGCAATGCAAAAGTTGCTCCTGCAATAGCAACAAATGAAGGAGATATATGTGTATATGATTCTGTTGCAAAAAAAGCAATCATTCCTATTAACACATAAAGCAAAAGCCTCATTTTCTTCATTCCCCTTATATATTTTCTGGCATCTATTTGCAATATTTTATCAATATTTTTCCCCTGTTTTTTCACCCATTTTCGATACACGACCCTGGCAATTATTATTGCAAGGAATAAAGAAGTCATTACTGGAAAGAAAAGATATGCTATAAAATCGTTGAATGTGTATCCTGAGGCAAAGGCAATCATTATGTTTGGAGGGTCTCCAACCATTGTTGCGACGCCCCCAACATTGGAAAGTATGGCTTCTCCGAGCATTATTGGTATGGGATTCACTTCAAGCATCTCCGCTATTTCCACAGTCAAAGGAATTATCAGCAATATGGTTGTAACATTGTCAATTATCATTGAAATAAAAGTTGTTATGAGCCCCAGATATAGAAATATGAGCCAGGAATTTCCATGGGTCATTTTTATTGCCTTTATTCCAATATACTTAAAAAATCCTGTCTTGGCAAGTATGCCAACATAAGTCATCATCCCAAACAAAAGCAATATAACTTCCCAGTCTACATGCATTAACACATCTTCAAAATTTAGGAAACCAAAAGCATAGCCAAATGATAATAATACGAATAAGCCGAGTAAAGATGCCACTGTTCTCTCTATTTTCCCGCTGAATATCAAAATGTAGCTTATTATAAATATTGTAACTGTTATTATTTGGCTTGCAATCGTTTTTCCCACCTTCTTTTAAGATAATGAACAGATATAACTGGAACAGGAGAATGAGTTATGACAGCTTTGGTAACATGTCCAACATAGTGCAGATGAGCAAATTTTCTCCCCACGCCAATTATTATCAAATCATTCTTTTTAGCATATTCCAGTATTTTTTCAGTAACATTTCCCTCCTCTATTGCTTTTTCAACTTTAACATTCAGAAATGATGCTTTCCATTCAACATTTTTCAAAAGCTCTTCTGCATGCTCTCTTTTTCCATCCATAACATATAGTGTTTCAATACTCGCTTTATAATAAGAGGCGAAAACAATTGCAAAATTTTTGGCTCGCTCCGCCTTCCTGCTTCCATCTGTTGGAAAAGGATTTTTCTTATGGGGAGTTTTTCACATTCTTCGGCAAGCGTTAACACAGGTATCCTGCACTTGCTAACAACATTTTTTAAGGTAGAGCCAATTCTTTGAGCAGAAGCTGTTGATTTCCTGCTATAGACACGCATTGCAACAAGGTCTACATCTCTCCTGCGAGCACATTTTATTATCTCACGAGATGGTAATCCTTCAATAATTCTGCTTTTTATCCTGCCATCCTCTATTTTTTCTTTTTTCAATATATCTTTTGCTCTCTCTATAGCCTTTTCAGCAGCTTCATGCATTTCTTTATATAGCAGGCTTGTTAGCTGGACTCCACGCTCACATGTATTAACGACGCTTATAACATGAAACTCAGCATATGGAAAAGCTTTTGCCACATATTTTATTACATGGTCTTCAAGTCCGTAGCCATCTGTAGGAATCAAAATTTTTTCTATCACAATAATGCTATACATTTCAGATTTAAAAATGTAAACATTAATGTTACGTGATTCGAAATAACTTTTCCTTAGAGAACACACTAAGGCTAGTAACGATTATATATTTTTATTGTATTTGTAAAGTAAACACAGATCGGTAACATTTCTTAATCAATTTCCCATTCTTTGTATGAGGGG